>JBCCER010000024.1:0-35076 GCA_039030175.1 Pseudomonadota bacterium | reverse complement strand
TGGGCACCTTCCAGATCCTTCAGCATGTTGTCCAGCCTCCCGGTCGGCGAGTAATCGTGACGCGCCATCTTGGCCATGTATTCCTGCATGATCGCTGAATCGGCACGGCCGCCGGCCAGGGCCGCAGGGATGGCCTCTGCATCGACACCGCCAAGCTGGGCCAGCTCGGTTGCCTCGGCAACCGCCTGGAAGATGATCCCGCACAGCACCTGATTGACCAGCTTAGTCGTCTGGCCGGCCCCGCACGAGCCCATCCGGGTGAAGTTCTTGGCCAGATGCTGCATCACGGTCCAAGCGCGGTCGACGTCCTCCGGGGCGCCGCCGGCCATGATCGTTAGCTCGCCGATAGCCGCTTTCGGCGCACCGCCGGACAGCGGGCAATCCGACCATTTCATGCCCGTGCGCTCGGCCAACTCCGCCGACATCTCGGCCGTCGCGTCGGGATCGATCGAAGACATATCGATCAGCAGTTTGTCGGCTGTCGCCGCCTCTGCGATGCCATCCTCACCGAACACGGCCCGGCGCGTTATGTCGTGATGGTTCAGGCTGAGAATGACGTAGTCCGAGAGTTCGGTCACATGTCTCGGACTGTTCCCGGCATGCCCGCCGATGCGCACGATGGACTCGACCTTCTCTTGACTGGGGTCGTAGACAGTGACGCTGTGGCCTTGCTCAACGAGCCTGGTGGCAATCGCCGAGCCCATGATGCCGACCCCGATGACGCCAATTTTCAAGCTCTGTGTGTCTGGCATAGACTGTCTCCTACATTAGCCGGTTAGAGCGACGACGTGATGCCGCCGTCAACGTAGAGCACGTGGCCATTGACAAAGCTTGACGCCTTCGATGATAGGAAGACGGCGGCGCCAACCAACTCCTCCACGTCACCCCAGCGGCCTGCCGGTGTTCTGTTTTCCAGCCATTCAGTGAAATTCGGATCGTCGACCAGCGCCTGGTTTAGCGGCGTCTTAAAGTACCCTGGCCCGATGGCGTTTATCTGAAGCCCATGCTTGGCCCAGTCGGTACACATGCCCTTCGTTAGCATCTTGATCGCGCCTTTGGTCGCTGTGTACGGCGCGATGCCGGTTCGTCCCAATTCGGACTGGACTGAACAGATATTGATGATCTTGCCCTCGCCGCGCTCGATCATGAAGCGCGCTACCGACTGGCCGACGAAGAAGACGCTGTCGACATTCGTCCGCATCAGGGCGTGCCATTTGTCGGCCGGGAAATCTTCCAGCGGGGTGCGGAACTGCATTCCGGTATTGTTCACCAGCACACCGATAGGGCCGATCTCGTTCTCGATCTTCTGGATAGCGCTGGTGACCGCATTCTGGTCGGTGACGTCGAAAGGCATTTCATGGGCGGTATGGCCCTCTTGCCGCAGCTCCGCGGCCGCCCGGCCCAGCTTTTCGGTATCGCGGCCATTCAAAATCACGGCCGCGCCTGCGTCTGCAAGTCCCTTGGCAAGGGCATGGCCGATACCTTGGCTTGAGCCGGTCACGAGTGCGATCTGGCCAGTCAAATCGAAAAGGTCGTTTGCCATTGCGGTTCTTGATGCCTCTCGGGGTGGACGGATGCTAATTCGGTTGACATATATGTTATCGCTAACATATGCAAGTAGGTGAGCCGGCCGATCGCGCGGCGGCACATTCCGGGGAGAGACCAATGTCATTGCCAGACCTTCTCATTATCGGCCCCTATCCGGACTGGGATATGGAGGCGCTCGAGAAGGACTTCACAATCCACAGATATTGGGAAGCCTCCGATCAACAGCGTTTCATTGCCGAACGTGCAGACAAGATCAGAGGGATGGGGACGCGCGGCGATCGCGGCGCTGACCGAGCCCTGATCGAGGCGCTGCCCAATCTGGAAGTCATCTCATGCTACGGCGTGGGGTTCGACGCCATCGACATCGACTGCGCACGCGAACGCGGCATTCGGGTCACGAATACGCCAGATGTTCTCACTGAGGACGTGGCCGATTTTGGGCTGGCGCTTCTACTGGGAACGGCGAGGATGATCGCTCAGGGCGATCAGCATGTGCGTACCGGAGCCTGGAACAAGGGACCGTTGCCGCTTGCGACCCGATTGTTCGGCAAACGGCTTGGCGTGGTTGGGATGGGTCGGATTGGCGCTGCCGTCGCCAAGCGGGCGGCTGCCTTCGACATGCAAATCTCTTACGCCGACCTCAATAGGCGGGATGATCTTCCCTACACCCATGTCGACAATGTGGTGGATCTCGCGCGCGGATCGGATTTTCTGATCGTAACGGTGGCGGGCGGAAGCGGTACGGCAAAGATCGTCAATGCCGAAGTGCTGGAGGCACTGGGCCCGTCAGGGATGCTTATCAACATCTCGCGCGGCAGCACCGTCGACCAGGCCGCTCTTTTGGATGCATTGGAGGCGCGGACCATTGGCGCAGCCGGTCTTGATGTATTCGAGGTAGAGCCGCTGGACGAGCCTCGCTTTCTGGCTCTCGACAATGTCGTGCTTCAGCCCCATCAGGCCAGCGCGACACTCGAAACCCGCAAGGCGATGGGCCAGTTGGTGCGAGACAACCTGACGGCGCATTTCGCCGGCAACCCTCTGCTGACACCGGTCGTGTAGGGGCGGGAGACTCGGCCATGACAAGAGCCGTCGTCGCCCACGCTGCAAAAGACCTACGGATCGAAAATCGTTCCGTGGGCGAGATGGGGCGTGACCAGGCCGAGATTTCGATCGGGGCAGGGGGCATCTGCGGCTCGGATCTGCATTACTACAATGACGGCGGCATCGGGGCGATACGCCTTCAAGAGCCAATGGTGCTAGGTCATGAGGTCGCCGGCACGGTAACGGCCGTCGGTAGTGACGTTTCGACGGTGAAGGTCGGTGATTTGGTGGCCGTCAACCCGAGCCGGCCGTGCGGCAAATGCGCTTATTGCCAGAGAGGCCAGCAAAACCACTGCCTGGACATGCGGTTTTACGGCAGCGCCATGCGCATGCCTCACGTTCATGGCGCCTTTCAGCAGACCCTGATTGCAGACGCCGGACAATGCGTGGTGGCACCGCCCAGCGTATCCGCCAACAAACTCGCCTTTGCCGAGCCGTTTGCCGTGACCCTACATGGCGTCGGTCGTGCTGGCCCGCTTATCGGCAAGCGTGTCTTGGTCACCGGGTCCGGGCCTATTGGTGCACTCGCCGTATTGGCGGCGCGAACTCACGGCGCGCGTGAGATCGTCGCCACGGATGTGGTCGATCAGCCCTTGGTGAAGGCGCGGGAGATGGGGGCCGACCGTACGATCAATGTTGCCAGCGACGGAGATGCCCTCGCTGCCTACGGTGTCGATAAGGGCAGCTTCGACGTCGTGTTGGAGGCATCCGGCAATCAGGCCGCGCTACAAGGCGCCCTCGAGGTGTTACGTCCTCGAGGCGTGCTCGTTCAGCTTGGACTTGGCGGCGATATCACGATCCCCCAGAACACGATCGTCGCGAAGGAAATCGAACTCCGGGGCTCCTTCCGCTTTCATGAGGAGTTCGAACTGGCCGTCGAACTTATCGCAAGTGGCCGGGTCGATGTCATGCCGTTGCTGACAGATGTGTTCGATATCGAGCGCGTGGTTCATGCCTTTGAGTTGGCCAACGACAGAACCCGTGCCATGAAGGTGCAGTTGTCGTTCTAAGTCACATTTGAAGGGACGTCGTCTCCCGTCTTCAGAACTTCTGCCGGCTCACTCTTCACAAATCGCGCTGTTGCAACTAGTCCCAGGGCGGCAAGGGGTAGGCAGGCAACGAAGATAGCTATGGCGGCATCGCTTAGCGCGCTGTTGCTTACCCTTTCGATACAAGCGGCGTTGGCGACGATCCCGACATAGGCCGCGCCCAGCGCATACCCCAATCTCTGTACAGTAGGGATGGCGCCGGAAACCAACTCTGCGTCTCGCGACGAGGCGATCGACGTCGCGCGCCTTAGGATAAACGTCCATGCCGTGCCAAAGCCGAAACCTTGGACGATACCGCTGAGGGCAATCATCCAAAGCGGGCCATAGGCGACGGAATAGGCAAAACAAAGAATACTGATTGCGACGATCGTCAAACCGGTCACGATCATCTGCGGGTCGTGACGTTCCGGCCGACCGGAAAGGATGGCGGCCGCTACTGCCCAGGCGATGGCTTCCAGTGCGATGATATAGCCAGCCACCAGCGCCGAGACGCCATGCATCCTCGTAATCAGGAATGGTACATAGATACCAATCGCCACGGTTGCTGCCGCAAAGCACAGAATCATGGTGAGGGCGGCTCCTAGCCTGTTTCGCAAGCTAAGAGGATGTCGCGGAAGAAGTTTCGCGGTCTCGCTGCGGGCTTCGACCGCCAGGAAAACCGCGAGACAGGCAAGGCCGGCGAGAACCAGAATCGGGGTGCGCATCGGCAGGACCTCGACACCGGCATAGGCGATCAAGACGACGCCGGCCGAAAGCCAAAGCAGGCGGACAAATGGGAACCTAGACCGGATCGCGTTGGCGGCTTGCCTCCCATCAATGTCGCGCCTAGTCGCCAGCCAGATGGCGAGTAAGGCGGCCTGTGCGGCAAACGCCCAGAAGCCGCCGCGCCATGATCCCCATTCGACGAACAGCCCGCCGATCAGCGGACCCATGAAGGCGGAGATGGCCCAAACCGTAGAAACAGCCCCCATCGCGCGCGCCATCAATCGCGCCGGGAACAACAAGCCGACGGACACGAATGAAAGGGCCATGAGGCCACCGCCACCAAGTCCTTGCAGCAATCGCCCGACTAAGAGCAACCACATCTCAGGTGCCAGAGCGCTGATGGCGCAGCCCGCCGAAAAAAAGCACGCCGCAGTTGCCATGGGTGCCCGTAACCCATGACGAAGCGCCAGGAAGCCACCCGCCACTCCAGCCACGATCGAGCCAATCTCGTAAAGAGCCACCGTCCAAGGGATCAAGGCAAGCCCGCCAATATCGCCCACGATCGCCGGCATCATCGTGGCAACCAGAAGGCTATCCGCCGCATGCAGCCAAACGCCGGCGCATACAAGCGCCAGGGACGGAGCGCACTTGCGTCCTACGATTTCGCGCCAACGCGCGGAGTGGGAAGGCATATCCTCGCGAGGCTGGCTGTTGATTGTCACCGGGATCTCATTTAATTTTCAAAGCGCTGCTTTTAAAAAGCATATAATTTATAAAATACCAAGGCTATGCCGATATCCGCTGAAGACAAATTGCTATATTTGCTAAAGAGTCGTGGCGCTTTGCGAGCGGCAGATGTCGGATCGGCGCTTGGGATCACCGCACAGGGCGCCCAGCAGCATCTGGCCAAGAGCGCAGCAGCGGGCCTCATCGAAGCGGAGGACCGCAAGCAGGGCAGGGGCAGGCCGCGACGCTATTGGCGCCTGACAGCGAAAGGCCATAGCCGTTTCCCAGATCGGCATTCTGACCTGACCTTGGGCCTGCTGAAATCCACCGAACAGGTATTCGGAGCCGAGGGTTTGGAGCAGCTAATACGTCATCGTGAGGCTGCCACGCTAGACAACTACGAACGCGAGTTGCGCGATTGCACTACGCTAGAGCAGAAGGTTGAGCGGTTATCGGATATCAGGTCGCGCGAAGGCTATATGGCGGAGTGGCAGCTGGTGCGGCCAGGTGAGTACTTATTGGTGGAAAATCACTGCCCGGTATGTGCAGCCGCTTCCGTCTGCCAGGGGCTGTGCCGCTCGGAACTGGACATCTTTCGCGCTGTCCTAGGCCCAAAGGCCACGGTCGAGCGAACCGATCATATCCTGGCCGGGGCCCGGCGGTGCGCCTACGAGATCGCCTCGAAGTCGTCCAGGCCAAATTCTTGACCGGTTCTCCAGTCCCAGACGCGATTGACTAGGTTACTGGATCGGCCCCCAGCGAGGCGATGGCTGCCTTGGCGACGGCGACATCCTGCTCTCCGCTTCCCGATCCAACACCGATGGCTCCGGCAAGCCGGCCGTTGAATCGGATCGGAAGACCGCCAGGCAGTGGGGTAACGCCACCCGCAGTGGCGACAGCAGCGGCGGTCCCAATGTCGATAGGCATGCCGCCGCTAGCACCATTGATCGAAGCCGCCGTCCTAGCCTTGGCCAGCGCACTGCGCAGGCTTAGAAACTTCGCGCCCGTCATACGTACACTGGCAATGGTCTCACCGCTTGGGTCGACCACGACAAGACATTGGGGGATGCCGGTCTTCTCGGCCTTACCGATGCCCGCAGCGATGGCCTTCAGCGCGGCGTCGTGGGTGAGGGTGATGGTATCGACATAGTATTCGGCCATATTTCTTGCCGTCGCTGATTGTTCAGGCGCTTTCGCGCTCGACGATTTCGATGTCTACGGCCACGGTCTGCGGGGTCGTTGAGCCGCCTTCGCGCATTGCAACGATGTCCTCGCAGACTTTTTCGGCCGCCGCGTAGCCAATACCATAGCAATCCACCTTGATGGTGGTGATTGAGGGCACACTGCATTCGGCGACTTCGAAGTTGCCAAACCCCGCGATTGCAATCCGTTCGGGCACTTTCCAGCCACGCCGCTGGCATTCCATGATCGAGCCGAATGCCGACAGATCCGAGACACACATCACGGCTTCGGTGTCAGGCCAGCGGTCGAGCATCTGAACCATCGCCTCGCCGCCCTGCAGCATCGTAATGGGCGGCGCGCCGAAGGAGACCAAACGGTCGGCAGGCAGCGACAGCTCTTCTACGGCCTCCAAGAAACCGAACCGGCGATCGTCGCCGCGCGTATCTCGGTTTGTGGTGCCTCCAATGAAGCCAAGCTTGCGGTAACCCTTTTTCGCCAGCGTCTCGACCATGAGACGGGCTGCATTGGCGTTGGAAAACCCCACCACACTGTCGATCGGGTTACGGGGCAGGTCCCAGGTTTCGACCACTGGAATCGCCGCATTGTTCAGCAGCTTGCGCGCACGTTCCGAGTGAGTGCCACCGGTAATGATAATGCCCTCGGGACGGCGCTTGAGCATCACCTCGATCAAACGCTCCTCATTCTCGATCGAGTAGTCGGTAAAGCCTAAAAGCAGCTGGATGCCGCGCTTGGCCAGTGCGTCCGACATGCCCCGCGTCGTGTCAGAGAAGTTGGAGTTGTTGATCGACGGTACCAGAGCAGCAACGAAGCCCGTGCGCTTTGACGATAGGCTGCCAGCCGCTTGATCGAGGACATAGCCCAGCTCGTCCACGGCGGCCAGAATACGCTCACGGGTAGCCGGCGAGACGTAGGTTTCATCCTTTAGGGCGCGGGAGACGGTCATAGCCGAAACGCCGGCATGGCGGGCCACATCCGCCATGGTTGGCAGAGATCCGCTGCGAGAGGTCTTTGGCGTTCTGCCCAAGCTCGAACCTTTCCCATCGCTGGCTGGATCGGTCTTCATGTCGTCGCGACGGCCACCCGTGAAGGATGCGCGAAGTGTCGACACGCCCCATATGATAACGATAACATATCGAGAATTCCGGTCTGCGCAACCCTGACGGTTCGGGTTTTCACTAGCCGCGCCCGGTCTGCACCGGTTATGTGTCGGCCGGCTTCGAACCTATGGGAACGAACAAATCAAAGGACGGCTTATGTACGGTATGGTCGAGGGAACTGGCTTTGAGGTGATCGACCCGAGGTTTCGGGAGTGTTTCGTTGGCCATGCTCGGGTCGAGCGGCTGTGGACGGGTTCGCGTTGGGCCGAGGGGCCAGCCTGGTTTGCTGCCGGCCGTTATCTCATTTGGTCGGATATTCCCAATGACCGGATGCTGCGCTGGGACGAAACCAGCGGCGCGGTATCGGTCTTCCGTCATCCGTGCAACTACTCCAACGGCAACACGGTCGATCGCGAGGGTAGGCTCGTCAGCTGCGAGCATTTGACCCGAAGGGTCACGAAGACCGAGGTGGACGGCTCAATCACCGTGATTGCGGACGCTTACAACGGGAGGAGGCTGAACTCACCCAACGATGTGGTGGTCAAATCCGACGGGTCGGTTTGGTTTACCGATCCGGACTACGGCATCCTGTCAAATTATGAAGGCGAGAAGCAGGAGCCCGAGATTGGCGCCTGCAACGTCTATCGGGTAGACCCCCATAGCGGTGAGGTCGAAGTTGTCGCGGATGATTTTGTCAAGCCCAACGGGCTGGCCTTTTCCGCCGATGAGAAGCGACTTTACATAGCCGACACGGGCGTCAGCCACGTTGAGAACGGACCCAAACATATCCGAGTGTTCGATGTCTCGGCCGATGGGCGATCGTTATCCGGCGGTGCCGTGTTCGCGATTTGCGATGTCGGCCTGTTCGACGGCTTCCGATCGGACACCGAGGGACGGATATGGACCAGCGCGGGAGATGGCGTGCACTGTTATCTGCCGGACGGCACATTGCTGGGCAAGATCTTGATCCCCGAGGGCGTCGCCAATGTTACGTTCGGTGGACCCAAAAACAGCCGGTTGCTGATCTGCGGCACGACCAGCCTCTACAGCGCGATCTTGACGGTGCAAGGCGCAACACTGGGCTAGAGGGATTTAAGCGGTAAGCATTTGGGGACACGTTTATGAGGTTGCGAAGTGAGCGGTAACGACGCGCTTGAAGACATATTGTCGCTTTGCCCAGTTGTCCCCGTGCTGGTGGTTGACGATCCCGATGACGCCGTGAAGTTGGGCCGCGCACTGGTCGCCGGTGGCCTACGCGTATTGGAGGTCACCCTGCGGACCCAAAGGGCGGTCGACTGCCTGGCGGCAATGGCGGCGGGCATTGATGATGCGATTGTTGGCGCAGGGACCGTGCTGACGGAGGAGCATCTGACCGCGGCAGGCGACGCCGGCGCGCAGTTCGCAGTGTCTCCGGGAGCCACGCCCGAGCTACTGGCGGCCGCGTCGCGCTCGCCAGTGCCGCTATTGCCCGGCGCTGCAACCGCCAGCGAGGCAATGGTTCTGCTGGAAGCCGGCTACAGTCTTCAGAAGTTCTTTCCCGCAGAACCATCAGGCGGCATCGCCGCGCTGAAGGGAATCGGCGGCCCATTACCCCAAATCCGCTTCTGCCCAACCGGCGGGGTGGGTGAGCACAACGCCGCGGACTATCTGGCGCTGCCAAATGTGATCTGCGTCGGCGGCTCTTGGATCGTTCCCGCCGACCAATGGCAACGGCGCGACTGGTCGGGGATCGAGGCGAACGCGAGGCGCGCGGTGTCGCAGTTAGCCTAGGTTCGGTCCCTTGTTATCTCGGCGGGTAGCGCGCGTCACGCATGCATACGAGGGTATGGCAATTGCGAGCCCGGTGCGCTAAGAACGGCTCGAGATGACGTGCCACTGCGGGTATTTGGCATGTCCTGGAGAATTTTACATTGAAAACCGGATATTATGCGGCGCTTCTTGATGTCGTCGGCGCTATCGACAATTGGCGAATTTGGGGTGTTTTTGGTTGGGAAGATATCCGCCAGCGCTATCGCCGCTCCGTGCTTGGCCCATTTTGGCTGACGCTCAGCACGGCAATCCTGATTGGGACGATCGGGTTCGTGTTCGCGAACCTGTTCGGGCAGTCGCTCGAGGAGTTTTTCCCAAATTTGGCGGCAGGACTTATTGTCTGGACGTTCATCCGCCAAGTTATCGAAAGTGCGACGGGCGTGTTTACGTCCCAAGAAAGGGTTATCAAGCAGATCAATCTGCCGCTGACGACTCACGTGCTGCGGATGATCTGGCAAAATCTGATCATCCTTGGCCACAACGCCGTGATCCTTGTCGTGATTTGGTTCTGGTTTGGCCTTTGGCCAGGTGTGGCGATATTGCAGGTTGTACCAGGCCTCGTTCTGCTGGTCCTAAACGGCGTCTGGGTCGTCTGGCTAGTGGCGATCATTTGTACCCGCTTTCGCGATGTTGTACCGATCATTTCCAGCGTCATGCAGATGCTGTTTTATTTCACACCGATCCTTTGGTTGCCGGCCATGATGATCGACAGGGGGGTGGGGTTCATTGTCGACTACAACCCGATGGCTCATCTTCTAGCATTAGTGCGCATGCCGCTGCTCGGTCAGGTGGTTCCGTTCGCGAGCTGGGCCGTCGGGATCGGTCTGCTGGTCGTCGGGACGCCCCTGGCCTGGTACGCCATGGGCCGTTTGCGCCATCGAATTGCCTTCTGGCTGTAGCAAGAGACCTTCCATGACGGCTCTGGCTGAATATACACCCTACCAGGTAGCAGCGAACAGCGCGGTACGTCCGCGCATTGTGTTGCGCGACATGACCATCGACTATCCGATCTACTCCTCTCAAGGGCGATCGCTGAAGAAGCGTGTCCTTTCGACGGCCACCGGCGGTCAGATCGGGCGTGACGCGTCGGACCGGGTCATCGTGCGTGGATTGGATGGGGTGACGTTGACTATCGAGGCTGGTGAGCGGGTTGGGCTGATTGGCCACAACGGGGCGGGTAAGACAACCTTGTTACGGGCGCTTTGCGGCGTCTACGCGCCGAGTGGCGGAATCGCAGAAATCACTGGTCGGGCGACGTCTCTCATTGATCTGTCGCTCGGCATTGAGGACGAGGCCACGGGTTACGAGAACATCCGTCTGCGTGGTTTGATGATGGGCCTGACAAAAGATCAGATCGACGAGCTTACACCGAGTATCGAGGAATTCACCGAGCTTGGCCCTTATCTTTCGGTTCCGGTGAGGACCTATTCCTCCGGTATGCGCCTCCGCCTGGCATTCACTGTATCGACCGCCGTTTCGCCCGAGATTCTGCTGATGGATGAGTGGTTATCGGTTGGGGATGCGGCGTTTCGCGAGAAGGCGGAGTCTCGGCTCAAAGAGGTTGTCGATCGCTCGGGTATCTTGGTTATCGCATCTCATAACCTCGGTCTGATTGAAAAGCTTTGCACAAGGGCGATTTGGCTCGACCACGGCCGTGTTCAGTCGGACGGTGGGGTCCAGGACGTCGTTGAGTCTTGGCAACAGCATTACGCAGACAGGACGACTGTTTAGTCGACGCTGACCGAGAAAATCTGAACAAGATAGCTTTTATTTGAGGGTGATTTTATGAAACCAGCTGCGATTCTAAAAAGGTCTGAGCAACAGGTCGGACCTAGTGACGATAAAGATGCAGGTGACTTGACTGATCTACTCCGAAACCTTTCAGAGCAGATTGCAAAGTTGACGGATGCGTTGGATGTGGAAAGACGTATCTCACACGAAGAAACTGTAGAGCTGCGGGAAAAATTACAAAACACGAAAGAAGAATCAAATTATTGGGAAACTAGATATACTGACGAGGTATTATTGCGCAATGAAGATGTTCAACGGCTGAAATCGAGTACTTCTTGGCGTATCACGTGGCCTTTGCGCGGCGCGAAGCGGCTTCTCACTGAGCCCGGCTACGCGTCCAGTTTAGGATTATCAGTTGCAAAGTTTGGCGTGCGGCGTCTCCCAATAGGAAGGACCAACAAGCGCCGGCTGGCTGAGGCCTATCGAAGTTGGCGAACCCGGTACCAGCATCCTCGTCGTTCTCGGCGACGGGATGTAGAGCTACTGCGGGAGCCGGATCTCACAGACGTTGGCAACGATCATTCGAGCAGAACACCCAAGTCGATTATAGTCCCCGAGGATGGTCGCTGGAACGTCGATAGTTTTGAATCGAACAAGGCAATTGTCGCACGCTATTTCGCGGCCTTATCGAGGCAGCGCGACATGGCGGAGGTTCGACAGGATGATATTGACACTCCAGTTGCAAACACAGGACCACTTGTCAGCGTCATTGTCCGGACATTCGAGGGGCGCGCTCGGCTGCTAAGCAAAGCCCTCGATTCAATCGTTGCACAGTCCTACCGTCCAATCGAGATTGTCATCGTCCAGGACGGCGGATCCGATCTCAAAGACCTCGTCATGTCCTACGAGGAGAACGCGGAGATTACTGTAAGTTTTAATGAGATTTCGAAGGGGGGGCGGTCAAGGGCGGCAAACAGAGGTCTTGAGGTCAGTCAAGGAACGTTTGTGAACTTTCTTGACGATGATGATCAGTTCCTCCCTAGTCACATCGCGCGACTTGTTGGATGCGCTGAGCGGCGCCCAGAACTCGCTGCCGTCTACTCTGCCGCGCTGGAAGTGGCCGCTGACATTGATCCGAAAACGGGCACGTATCAGCTAAAGGATAGAGGTACCGTATTTCTTAAGGATATTGCAACTTCGATGGATTTGCTGAAAACAAATGCATTTCCAATTCAAGCAATAATGTTCAGGAAATCTATTCGGGGAGTCCAGCATCGCTTTGATACTGATCTGGATGCCTTGGAAGATTGGCTATTTTGGATTCAGATGCTAGTTGGACATCGTATTCGAGGCATCTCAGATGTAACAAGCGTCTTCCATGTACCAAGATCCGTCGATGCAAAGCGATCGCGCTACGACGCACACATCGAGGCAGAGCATCATTTTAACCTTAAGCGAGCGGCGTTTATCGATGCATACCAATTGAAAGGCAATAAAGCCCTCCACGAAGACAGCCAAGCGGTCAAGTCGCACGCGAGGAACTGGGTCGCAAATACGGGATTGGATGAACTTGTATCGCCTCACCCAGTGTGGCCAAGAGGTCCAATACATCATGTCCTTTTTGACGACAAAGCACCTCAACTCTCGACGTCACCGGAGCGTCAAATAGCTGCCTTCACCAGCGTAAATCTGGGTTACATTCCAAAGGCGTTGGCATGGGCCCGGTCCGTAAAAGAGCAAAACCCGGATTGGGAAACGCACATTTTGCTCAATGATGCCCTGCCGGACGATTGTTCCCAGTGGCCGAATGTGGATTTCGTGTATCCAATTGGCAAGCTCGGTATTCCAAATTTTCACGCTTGGTCGTTTGGCATGCGTGTTGTCGAGCTCTGCACTGCTACGAAGGCGTTTTACGCGAGGCGACTATTAGAGCACGGATATCGTCACGTCATCTATTTTGATCCAGACACTTATGCATTCTCAGATCTAAGCGCGATCATTGATGAGTTTGGTGATGACGAGGTTCTCGTTACCCCACATTGTACGCAAAGTTCGGATACCGAAGAGGAAATCCAGTACAATGAAGTTTCTTCACTAGCCCACGGCATCTTTAATCTTGGATTCCTTGGGCTAAGGCAAGGTCCGAACGCCAGGAGAGTAGTGGATTTTTGGTGCAGGAGAATGGTACGCCACTGTGTCGATGACCATGGGCGCGGACTGTTTACGGATCAGAAATGGTTCAATTTGGTACCAATATTTTTTGATCGGGTTAAGGTCGTCAAAGATAAGGGGTGGAACACAGCCTCATGGAATATCGCGAGCCGACCAATCAACATGTCTGAAAACCAATGGTTTGCCGGCGACGATCCACTTTTGTTTTTCCATTTTTCTGGTTATGACGCAGATGTTCCTAAGAAGATGTTCGATGTATTTGCGCGCTACGACAATAATCTGAAAAGGCTATTGTCCGAATACGAGAGTGCTCACGAATTCTATGCTCGTCAACCATTCGCAAATCGGTCTAAATGGGCACTCTCATCATTTGATGATGGAACCATGATTTCGGATGCCCATCGAATCATATACAGATCGAACTTCGAAAATCAGAGCTTGTATCCAGAGCCTTTCTTCACTGCTGGTGATAGCTTCCTAAAGATGTTTAATGATTCATTTATCGGCTCGAATAGATTAATTTTTCCTCCGAAAGGGTACATCCGACAATATTATTAATCTTTTCTTAGTTGATTCGATGAATTGGCGTTTTTATTAAGCTGTCTCTGCAGTTTCTCTTACGAGAATTAGATAGTGCGAAAACAGGTGATGAAGATGAACTTATTGAATGAGGCTAGAAACCAATATAATGGCCAATAACTGCGGGTTAATATTTGTCGGTGGGCCGGGCAGATCTGGAACATCGTATGTTGCAAGACAGGTTGCAAGCCATCCGTATGTCGCATCGTTCCCAAATGTCGAACTAAAGCTGTTTTCGGAGTTTGGGGGAGTTTACGATCTTGGCCGCGTACTTACAGAGTCATACTCACCAAACAGATCATTTGCGGCATTCAAGAGCTTTGAATTTATGGCAAGTCAGCTCTTGTCGGGCGGCTATGGGGAAGCTATAGGCGATGATCGGGAAATCAATCAGATAGTAGAACTAGGAATCAACCAGTTTAAGAAATCACTATTGGAGAACGACCTTCTTTCTCCGATATCCAAGGAATGCTACAGGAATATTGTAGCTAATTTAGTCAATGAGTTTTCGAAGGCCTCCAAATTACACAAGCCAGAAGCAATATATTTTTTGGAGAAGACACCGCATATCCTTCTTAACCCAAGGTTTTTACATGGGTTTGCCCCACAATGTTTTTGTATCCACGTCCAGCGCGACCCACGTGCGATCGCCGTGTCACTTCGCGAGCAAGCGTGGGGGCCTGACACACTCGAGCAGTGTGCGCAGTGGGTTAAAAACTATTTAAAAGCATGGGAGAATCAAAGAAGAATTTTTGAGGAGGTGTCTCTTTCTCTCATAAGTATGGACATTGACAAGATTGCGCAAGATCCAGAATTGCATGGAAATCAGATACTCGAATTCTTGAATCTACCCGCCAACTCGGAGCTTTTTTCGGATGCAGACCCTAACCAGTTGGATCGTTGGAAGGAAAAAATTACCAAAGAGGAGCGTCGATATCTTGATGCAATATTTTTTGCTAAGTCTAACTTCAGAAAAAAGCAATGTAGAGACGAAAAGTCGATTTTACGTAATGTGAGTTAGAGACTTGATTTCACCTGAATTTGCGGAATTGCAAGGTGGGACATGATCAAGATGCACACCATTGTTACCGCGCCGAAATTTAGATGATCGCGGATGTATCCGTTCATGTTGTCTGTCTACTCTATCGCCCTGATATCACGTTTTTTGAACGCCAGATGCGTTCGATCCAAGCCCAAACCCATCGGAAATGGCGCTGTCATCTTCACGACGACGCCAGTGTTGATATCGATGCAGTGCAGCGTATTGCTGACACTGATGACCGCCTCACTCTCTACTCCCACAAAGAAAGGCTAGGCGTTGTCGGCAATGCGGCGCGGGCGATTGGCATGTTGCCCGACGACGCGGAGATCGTCTTTTTTGCCGATCAGGATGATCTTTGGGAGCCGGCGAAGATCGACCGAGTTTGCCAGGCATTTGTCGATAATCCGGATTGGCAGCTGGTCCACAGCGATATGGCGTTGATCGATCGCGACGACAGGGTTTTGGAACCGTCGGCCTTTGCCCATCTGCATCGGGAAACCTGTGATTTTGGACCCGAAGCCCTGCTGGTTCGCAGCACCGTCACCGGCTGTTCCATGGCCGTGCGGGCCGGCCTTCTAAAGCGCGCGATGCCGCTGCCGACGGCTGCGAGCCCGACTGTCTATCATGACCGGTGGCTGGCGATGATTGCAGCGTTGGACGGGCCAATTGGGTATCTGGACGAGCCGCTGACCCGCTACCGTCAACATGGTGCCAATCAGGTGGGGGCCGTCTCGCCAGTCGACAGGGGCCGGCAGGTGCGAAGGGAACCTGTGCGGCTACTGAGCGATGCCTGGGCCGAACGGCGGGCGGTGTTGGATGCGCTCGAAAGCTGGGCGCGTACCGCGGATTTGTCGCCGGATGCGAAACGGCGTCTTGCCAAGCTGCTCACCTGGCGCGGGCGATGGCATAGCGACCTGTGGCGTTACGGGTTGACGCTCCGTCCAAGATCCTGGGTGGATCGCAGGGCGGCGCTGGGACTTGCGGTTGCCCGTCTTTTCCAATCCCAAATGAAGGGAACTGGGTAATACCAAGGCTGAATCATCAGATCGAAAAACTGCCTTACTATCGACGGCAATGCACCGGGTGGCTTGGCGATATCGTAACGCCTAATTCAATTCGGCGCACCGTTGGAACTTGAACGGTCTGATGCCGACAATTCTTCTGCGTAATGGCAGGCGACCGAATGGCCTGGCGCAATTTGCCGCCAATCGGGCACCTCGGCCCGGCACCGGTCCTTGGCGAACGGACATCGTGTATTAAAGCGGCACCCAGGCGGCGGATCTGCAGGATTGGGGATTTCTCCGTCCATCGCAACCGGATCAAATTCCTTGTCCGGGTCGATCGACGGAACAGCGGACATCAGCGCCTTGGTGTAGGGGTGCATCGGCCGTTCGAACAGGGCCCGGGCCGGCGCTAGCTCGGCCAGCCTGCCGACATACATGACGGCAACCCGCGTCGATATCTGGGCTACGACCGACAGGTCATGGGCGATAAACAGATAGGTGAGGCCCAACTGCTGCTGCAAATCCATCAATAGATTGATGATGTCCGCCTGGATGGAGACATCGAGGGCTGAGACGGATTCGTCGCAGACAACGAAATCCGGCTTGGAAACGAGGGCGCGGGCGATACAGATGCGCTGGCGCTGACCACCGGAAAACGCGTGTGGAAAGCGGCGCAAATGTTCCAAGTTCAATCGGCACATCTCGGCGGTTTCGCGGACCCGGTCATTGATCTCCGCCTTGCTAAGCCCCGGATTGTTAACTTCCAAGGGCTCGGCAATGATGTCGCGCACGGTCATGCGCGGGTTTAGCGAGGCGTAAGGATCCTGGAAGATCAGCTGCATGTGGCGACGGAATTGGCGCAGCGGTTCGCCGTTAAGGGTCGCCAGATCGACCTGCCGATCATCTCGATTGAAGCGAATGGTGCCGCCTGTTGCCGGCACGGCCTTCAATATCGCTCTCCCGGCCGTCGTCTTGCCTGATCCGCTTTCGCCGACGAGGCCCAAAGTCTCACCGCGTTCGATCGTGAAGCTGACGCCATCGACCGCTCTAACAAGACCTTTGGTACGCCGGATCAAGCCACGCCCGGTGATCGCGAAATGGACCGACAGATCGTCGACCTCGATAAGCGGCTGGCTGGTCATGATGCCGTCTCGCGTTGCTCGAGCAGATGGCAGCGCGCCCACCAGGTCGGATCAACCGGCACCGTTTGGGGGGCCTCCCGCGCGCACCGGCCGGGAATGGCCTCTGCGCACCGCGTATGGAAGGGGCAGCCGTCGGGTCGTGTCGTTGGCAGATCACCTCCAATCGGTGTCAGTCGACCGCCAACATGGTCGATGGAGGGAATCGCTGCCAGCAGGCCGCGCGTATAAGGATGTTGGGGCTGCCGGACGACCTGGCGCGTCGGCCCATATTCGACGACCTCGCCCATATACATGACCGCAACATCGTCGGCGACTTGGGCAATCACGCCCATATCGTGGGTGATAAAGAGAACCGACATGCCAAGCTCGTCTTGAAGCGAGCGGATCAAGTTCAGGATCTGGGCCTGTGTCGTAACGTCCAAGGCCGTCGTCGGCTCATCCGCGATCAGCAGTGACGGGTTGGTCGACAAGGCGATGGCTATCATCGCCCTTTGACGCATGCCGCCCGACAACTCATGGGGATATTGGTCGATCCGAAGTGTTGGATTTGACAGGCCGACCTTGCTCAGCATGTCGATTGCCAAGTTGCGAGCTTCTTTCTTGTCGAGCCCGCGGTGCAATCGAATAGCCTCAATTATCTGGTTGCCGATCGTGTAGACCGGCGAGAAAGAGGCCATCGGTTCCTGAAAGATCATCGCGATTTCGCCGCCGCGAATGTGGCGGATCTGCTTGCCGCGCGGGGCGTATTGCGCCAGATCGACCGCCGAACCGGCCTTGGTCCGGAACAGCAATTGTGAGCCATCTAGGATCGACGCGGTGTTGGGTAACAGATGTACTAGTGCCTTGGTCGAAAGGCTTTTGCCGGAGCCCGACTCGCCGACCAAGCCCAGCGTGTGACCTTGCTTCAAGCTGAAATCGACCCCGTTGACGGGGACGATACGTCCTTCGTCGGTGTTGATCGCGATCTTGAGCTGCCGTACGGAGAGCAGCGTGTCGTCCGTGAGGCCGTCGGAGGCGTCCAACGGGCGGGCAGCCTCAACCATTACTGCCTCCTTTGCTGACGGAATAGGGATCCGCCGCGTCACGCAGACCATCGCCGAGCACGGTGAACGCCAAGACGGCGATGACCACAAAGGCGGCTGGCAAGAACAGCCAGGGCATCTGCTCGATTGTGCGAATGTTCTGGGCGTCTTGCAGCATCACGCCCCAACTCACCGACGGCGGCCGCAGGCCGAGGCCGATGAAGCTGAGCGCTGTTTCGGACAGGATCATGTAAGGGAAGCTGATCACCAGATCGACGATGATGTAGCTGGTGAAGCTGGGCAGCATATGTTTGGCGATGATCCGCCTGGGTTTGGCGCCGGCCAACTGGGCCGCCAGCACATAATCCTCATGCCGCTGGGTCAAAAGGTGTCCGCGGATGCGCCGTGCCAAGGTGGGCCACCCGATCAATCCGAACAGCGTGGACATGGCGAAATAGACCTGCGTGTTGGTCCAGTCCGATGGGAAGGCCGCCGCCAGCCCCATATAGAGCGGGATGATGGGGATGACGCGTATGACCTCGGTCACCCGCTGAATGCCGTAATCGACCGTGCCGCCCGCATAGCCGGCAATGCCGCCGATGACCAAAGCCATCATGAAGGCGATCAGGACTCCCAGAAACCCGATCGAGAGCGACGTTCGGGACGCGTAAAGCGTTCGTGAGAACACGTCGCGTCCCAGGTCATCAGTGCCGAACAGATGGACTTGCGCTTCCGCTACGCCAAACAGGTGAATGTTGCCTGGGATCAGGCCCAGCAGCCTGTAGTCCTCACCTTCGACAAAGAACTCTATATAGATGCGCGTGTCCGGGTCCGGAACAGCGACCTGGCGGAGCGTTCTGGGGTCCCGTTCGGTTCGCGTGCCGTGGATGAACGGCTGCAGGGAGAAACCGTTCTGATCCCAGAACATCGGAATCTGTGGCGCGCCTTGGACATAGTTTGGATCGCGCTCGGTGGTGGAGTAGGGGGCAAAGAATTCGGCGAAGATGCCGGTGATGGCGATCGTCAACAGCACCACCGCGCCGGCCATCGCCGCCTTGTGTCGCCGAAAGCGCCACCAGACAAGCTGCCATTGCGACGCCGTGTAATAGCGCAGCTTCTTTTTCTGCTCGCGGCGCTCCTTGCGGCTGAGCTTTTCTTCCTCTGGTGGATTGGTGCCGTTCAGTGTCGCCATCGCTCAGCCCATCCGCGCCCGCACGCGCGGGTCCAGCAATGCCAACAAAATGTCGGACACGAAGTTCATTAAGACGATGAACCCGGTCAGCATCAGCAAAATGGCGCCGGCCACATACATGTCGAGGTCCAGATAGGACTGGATCAGCAGTTGCCCGAGCTCTGGCAGTCCGAGCACAAGCGCCACGATCGGCAGCTCCGAAAAGATGCGGTTGACGTCAAATCCCATCGTGCTGACGACGGGATTGATCGCCAACCGCGCCGGGTATTTGAGCAGCAGTTTCCATTCGGGCAGCCCACGGGCCCGGGCCGCCATGACCGACAGCTTGTTCAACTCGTCCAGCATGGTCGAGCGGACGGTCTGCAACTGCAGGGCGGTCGCGGACCAGGCCAGCACTAGGGCTGGAACAATCAGGTGGGACAGCAGGTCCCAAACCTTGCCCAGGCTCCAAGGAGCGTCTTCATATTCCTCGGAAAACAGGCCGCCGATATCGAGGTCGAACATCGTTACGCCGATATAGAGCAGGATGAGCGCCAGCATGAAGTTGGGCAGCGCCAGCCCTAGATAACTGACAACTGTCAGTGAGTAATCCGCTATCGAGTGTCGTCGAACGGCAGCGTAGATGGCGATCGGGATGGCCAGCAGGTACGTCGCGATCAACGTGACGAATAACAGTGCCAGGGTGAGAAAGGCGCGGTCGCCGATGACGTTGTTGACCGAGGTCTCGTAAGCAAAGGCCTCGCCGAAATCGAACTCGAATACGATACCGCCGATCCAGTTTAGGTACCGATCGTAGAAGGGCTGATCGAGGCCGAAATCGATGCGGATGCTCTCAATATCCGACTCTGTGACCTGAACACCGGTGCCGGAGAACTTGCGGAACGCATACCGCTCCGCATAGTCGCCGGGCGGCAATTCCATGATCGCAAAGACCATGATCGACACCAGAAACAGGGTGACGATAACGCCAATCAACCGACGTGCCGCAAGCATCAGCACTTGGTTTGTGTCCTTGTCGACGGGGCCGAGGTCATGAGCCTAGCCGGCATCCGCCCTCCGTCATTTGACGTGGGGCGGATGCCAGTAGAGATCACCGACTATTCGGTAAAGTACCATTGCTGCGGACGGAAGGGATACGACCGATAGAAGTCATAGGTATTGGCCGTAAACGGAACGAAGTTCGCCAGCGTGTTGTGCTGGATAACCGGTACCGGCACGCTGCCGACGGTCCCGATCTTCCAAAGATTGTCCACATGGATGCCGACAATCTGTTCGCCAAGATCGTTGCTTTCATCGGAACCCAGCGGGTGCTGGAGGAAATCGTCGGAAAGCTCGATCAGGTGCATCACTTCCTCTGGCGGCTCGATACCATCGGCGCCGTCGCTGGTTAGCCACGAGGCCCACAGGAAGCCGTTGCCTGGGTTAAAGAAGTTCCCGAACGGCGGCACCATCATGTAGTTGCTTTGCGAGATGGTCGGGCCGGAGATGTTGTCGTTGGCCCATGTCGTGACATCCGAGTTGTTGCTGGTGGCCTGGGCACGATACTCGTCCGAGGTCACCTCGCGCAGATCCACGCGCACACCGACATCGTTCCAGTACCCCGCTGCCAGCTCGTGCAGGCGGACAGGTGCACCCTGGTTGGAATAGTTGATCCTGACCACAAGCGGATCGCCGTTCGCCAAATCGCGCAAGCCGTCACCGGTCTGGTCGGTCAACCCCATATCATCGAGCAGCGCGTTGGCCGCATCGGGGTCGTAGTCGATGTAGCTGTTCAGCATGTCATCGCTGATGAAGGCGACCGTTGCCGGCTCTGCCGGCGTCGACTGTGCCGCCGTTCCTTGGCCCAGGAAGACCAGTTCGTTCATCTCGTCGCGATTGAGCGCCAACGACATTGCCTGACGGAAGCGCACATCAGAGAAGATCTCGCGCAGGGTCTCGTCCGGGTGGGTCACGTTAAAGGCGTAGAAGACGTTGTTGCCAAGACCCGACGACAGATGAACGGTGTAGTTGCCGCCTTCTTCGTTGTCGACGTAGAGCGGGAAGTCGTCGATGAAGACCGACTGCGCCTTGTAGTCCACATCGCCGGACGTGATCATCAGGTTACGCACTTGGGCGTCCGGAATGTACTGCTCGTCGATCTCGGAAATGTAAGGCAACTGATTGCCCGCGGTATCGACCATGTGGAAGTACGGGTTGGCGACCAGATGCCGACCGGTAGCGCTTTCCTCCACCAGGATATGGCTTTCGAGTGTCGGTACCACATTTTCCGCGCTGCCGGACAGAAGCGGGGAGGGGACATCCTTCCAGTCGCTGCCGCCGTAGTAGGCATTCACCATATCGGCCCAACCATCAAACCCAGCCTCGGTGGCGACGGAATCGGCGTCCGGGTTGTAGTCGATATGGAATTGGCCCAGGAAGTGTTCAGGCTGGAAGGGCTGGCCGTAATCGACCGCGAAACGGTTGAGAATGCCAGGCGCCGGCGCTGGGAAGGTCATCCGGACGGTCGTGTCGTCGATCGCCTCGACCTGCATCGGGTTGCCTTCGAACAGCCACCGCGACGGTGTTTCGGGATAAATGTTGTCGTTCAGAATCAGCGCTTCGTACCAGAACACCACATCGTTCGCAGTAAAGGGTTGGCCGTCAGACCAAAGATGGCCGTCGCGCAGATGGAAGGTGAGTTCGGTGTAGTCGTCGTTCCAGTCCCAGGACCGGGCGACGTTCGGCACGATGGTCTGCAAATCGTCGGCATAGCGGACGAGATTGACGTGGCGGACCGACAGCAAGTCGGAGGTGCCCGCCTCAGTCGCGTTTGAAAGCCCGTTCAGGACACCGCCATACTGCCCAATCTCATTGTAGGGCGCGACGACCAGCGCCTCGGCTGGTACCCGATCGGCAACCGACGGCAGGTCCGGATTACCGGTGATCTGAGCGTTGAGGCTGGTAATATCGGGATTTTCCGAGAAGGTCAGTGTGCAGTTGGCGAGACCTTCGAACTCCGGCAGGTCGAATTGCTGAGGATAGGCGCCAGAAAGGCCGCCATTGTCCGTTACAGTTACGGCTGGACAGTCCTGGGCGCTCGCGCTGCCTGCACTCATCACGCTGCCGATCACTGCAACACTGGCGCCGAACGCCAACGTCTTTGAGATGCGTAGTTTGGTCTGTTTCATCAGTCTGCCTCCAATTGGTGGGCGCGGTCGGTCGCACCGAAATAGTCGACCCGTGCCTAGGGAAGTCCAGCGGCGTATGACGAAACCACCGCCAAGGTAACCGGCGCGGGTTCGATTCCCGCCTTCCTCTGCGATGGACGCTCCGCCCCAACTCCCCAAGGGCGAGATGACATCAGCATTCAATAGTCGGTTCTTCCGCGCAAAAGAAGGTTCATTGAAGTTTGGATTATGATTTTTTGCTATATTATAAGTGTGGCTTAAGTCCGGTGCCGTGAATTATGAGCCAAAACTGGATTTGATGGAGGGATCCAGGGTGTCTAGGATCAACCCCTATCGGCTAAGCGAGGCACAGCTTCGCTCATTCAACGCCGTCGCGCGCGAGCGTAGTTTCTCTCGGGGGGCGCGTCTGTTGGGGGTGAGTCAACCTGCAGTGACTCAGCAGATCCGCAAGATAGAGCATATGTTCGAAGTCGACCTTTTCGAACGGCGCGGCAGCGGCGGGGTCGATCTAACTGAAATCGGGCAGCGGCTGTTCCGCGTCACGCAAGCCCTGGACGATATCAACGCGATGGCTTTGGGTGTTCTGCAACGCCAGCGCAGCACGACGTCCGGACTTTTGCGAATTGCTACGGCGTCACCGCAAGTCTTTATGCCGTTTTTGGCTCAGTTCCATCAGCGCTATCCGGAGGTTAATTTGGACGTCTTTGCCGGTGGTACTCATGACGCGCTGAACAAGCTCATCGACAGGGAAGCCGATGTCGGCTTGTTCCCCCTCTCGGGGGAAGATCCACGGTTTCTTTCGCGCCCCGTGATCCAGCAACGTTTGATGGCACTTCTGCCCAAATCGCATCCGCTTGCCGCTAAGCCAATGGTTCGCCTGCCGGACCTTGTTCGACACCCGGTCATCTTTCGGACCTCGGCGTCCTTTACGCAGACGCTGACCGACGAGGCGTTACGCGAGCACAGGCTGTCGGTACGCCCGGCACTACGCCTGCAAAGCCGCGAGGCTGCGATCGAGGCGGTGGCCAACGGCATCGGCGTGGGGTTCATCCTGTCGGAAGACATGACCGGCGACACAAGGACAAAGCCGGTGAAAATCGCCAATGTTCACAAGACGGTCATGGAAGGCGTCGTATGTCTAAAACAGCGCTTTCCCTTGAGCCCCATCAACGATTTCTTCAATTTCGTTTTCCAGCACGGAAATCCGACCTCACTGACGGCCGACAATCAAAATGAATGACGATGCATCGATGAACGGCTCGCAAGCCGGCAACGTTCTGCTGATCACCGCCGACCAATGGCGTTGGGATTTTTGCAGTGGAAGCGGTTTCCCCCAGCAGACCACGCCGGCGATCGATCAATTGGCCGCGCAGGCAACCTGTTTCGATCGACATTTTGCCAACGCCACCCCCTGTGGGCCGTCCAGAGCGTGTTTGCTGACCGGCATGTACGCCCACAATCATCGGTCGGTACAAAACGGAACGCCGCTAGACGGCAGCTTCACGAACCTTGCCTTGGAGGCGCGGCAAGCGGGGTACACCCCCGAACTGTTCGGCTATACGGACACTTCGGCTGACCCGCGCGGACGAGACGCAAGCGACCCTGCATTGACGACCTATGAAGGTGTCATGCCGGGTTTCGATCCGGTCTGCCTGTTCATCGAGAACAATCGGCCTTGGTTGTCCTTCTTAGAATCAAAAGGTTATGACGTACCGGGCCCGGGTTATGCGATCTGTGCGCCGCTCGTTGCCGATGAGCCATCATCGCCAACTCGGCAGCCGGCGCGCTATCGTGCCGAACACTCGGACACCGCGTGGCTGGTCGATCAGTGTATTAGTCATCTGCATCGGCTTAAGAGCGAGCCGCGCGACAAGCCGTTCTTTGTCCATCTTTCGCTCTTACGCCCTCATCCGCCGTGGATCGCGCCGGCGCCTTACAACACGATGTTCAATGCAATGGACATGCCGGCTGTGCGCAGGCCGCCCGATTGCTCCGAAAAGGCAGCACAGCATCCGTTCCTGGATTGGCAGCTAGGGCGGATCCCGCAGCAGGCGTACTTTGAGCGAGGAGAGGGGCTTGCTTCCGATCTCGATGAGCATCAGGTCGCTCAAATTCGGGCCACTTATGCCGGACTGCTGCGCGAGGTCGACGACAATCTCAGCCGTCTGTTTAGCGCATTGAAGGAACTCGGTTTTTACGATGAGACGCTGATCGTTGTTACTTCGGACCATGGCGAACAGCTCGGCGATCATTTTCTGTTTGGAAAGCTTGGGTTCTTTGACGAATCCTATCGCATTCCGTTGATCGTCCGCGACCCGCGGCAACCGTCTGGGCATGGCAAACGGGTCGAGGCGTTTACTGAGTCAGTTGACTTGATGCCAACGATCTTGAGCTGGATCGGCCTAGAAGCCCCGGGACAGTGCGACGGATTAGCGCTTGATCCATGGTTGGATGGCGAAAGTCCGGCGGATTGGCGAGATGCCGTCCACTGGTCGTTCGATTTTCGAAATCCGCAAACACGCGCCGGCGAGCGTCATTTCGATTTAGCTGGCGACGCCTGCAACGCCACAGTGAGACGGGATGGACGATGGAAGTACGTCCATTTTGCCGGCTTGCCGCCGCTATTGTTCGACCTTGACTCTGATCCGGCCGAGGCGATGGACCTCGCTGGCAGTTCCGGCCATTTGGTCGAACGCCTGGAGATGGCCGAAGCCATGCTGGCCTGGCGCCACAGAACCAGTTACGGCGCTCTCTCCAACATCATGCTGACCGACAGGGGGCCGGTAGAAGCGAGACGTTACAGTTGACGAACGAGAGACCCTATTGACGCGGGAGACCGACAAGGGGTCTCAGCTTATGCGCGGAGGCCTCCAAAAGGGGAATGGCGCGCTGACGGGCTTTGTCGTCGAACCGCGTGATCAATCCCGAAACAGCCAGCGCGCCCTTGAGGTCGCCGTTCAACGTAAACACCGGTGTTGCTATTGAGGCAATATTGGGATTGTGAGCACCGACAGAAACGGCCGTGCCGTTCTCGTTGAGCCTGGATAGGTCGTCGATATCCTCTCCGCCAAAATGGCGCAGCACCATGCCGGACGCGCCCGTGTTGAGCTTTAGGCGCATGCCCTCTTCCATATGAAAGCGGATCAAGTTGGGTGAGTTCTCGCGGTAGAGGCACACCCGTTCGTCGCCGGCTCGCACATAAAATGAGGCGGTTTCGCCGATAGCCTCGACCAGCTCTTTTAGGATGGGGCGGATCTCCTGACCGCTCTCGAAGTCCTGACCAAAGATCAGCCCAAGCCGCCAGACACTAGCGCCGACTGCGTAACGCCCGTCGGCTTCTTTGTTAATGAAGCCATAAAGGGTCATCGAGTTTGTCAGCCGGATTATCGTGCTTTTGTGCAAGCCAGTTTCCCGGGCCAGTTCGGCAAGAGTCATCCTAGGCGATTGGCTGGTGAACGCGTTCAAAATCGACATCGCACGTTCCACGGATTCGGTTCTGATCGCACCCATCAATCGTTCTCTCTGGCGAAACACTCGTTCTCTTTTATTGCAATACAAGCTTGCTGTTGTCTAGCCTGTAGTCATGCAAGCAACACAGCCAGCAATCAGACAGATCGAGATCGGCAGCTCTCACTATGAGGCGATCGACTACGCCAGTGGTTTAGGCCAAGCAGCGCTCACCCTGCCGTACAGCCTGCGTGTGCTTGCCGAAAATGTTGCCCGCCAAGACCCAAACGGCCCCTCGCTCAAAAAGGTTGTGGCCCGCGACCGTGGTGCGGTTCCTTTTCGGCCGTCCCGCCTGATCCTTCAGGACATGCTGGGCCTACCGCTTTTGGTCGATATCATGGCGATGCGCTCGGCAGTGGAAGAGCAGGGTGGCGATCCAACAGGAATCGATATGACGCTCCCGGTCGACCTCGTCGTCGACCATTCGATGACCGTCAACTATTGGGCAGAGAAACAGGCCCTGCCTAAGAATCAACTGCGTGAGTTCGAAGTAAACAGGGAGCGGTTTGCCTTTATCAAGGCGTGCGAAGCCCGGTTTGAACATCTGCGCGTCATCCCGCCCGGCGGTGGGATCATGCATCAGGTCAATTTGGAGTTCTTGGCCAAGGTGGTTGATGTCGCAGCCTCCGGCTCGACTCTCTTGGCTCCAGACACCAATCTAGGCACCGACAGCCACACACCGATGATCAATGGTCTGGGAGTCTTGGGATGGGGCATCGGGGGTCTGGAAGCCGAAGCCATCATGTTCGGCGAAGCGACGACGGTAAACGTCCCTAGGGTGATCGGCCTTGAAGTTTCCGGCAGCCCGTCGGATAGCGTGACAGCTACCGACATTGCTCTCACATTGGCGGAACGCCTGCGCGCGATTGGCGTGGTCGACTGTTTTGTTGAGCTGTTCGGCCCGAGCTATGATCGCCTGACGGTCGCCGACCGGGGCACGATTGCGAATATGGCCCCTGAGTATGGGGCGACATCGGTCTTCTGCCCAGCCGATGCCAATACGATCCGGTATCTGGCAGAAACCGGAAGGTCGGAGGAACACAGGCAGCGCGTCGAAGCCTACAACAAGGCACAGGGTCTTTGGTTCGACCAATCGGACCGCAGTGTTGAGTATGACCAGGTCGTCCAGTTCGACCTGGGCAAGATCGGAAGATCGGTTTCGGGACCTAGCCGACCGGAGCAACGAATCGATCTCGGCAAGGCCGTGAGCACTTTGGCACCGGATGGAAAATCCGAAGCCAAGCGGCGTGTGCTAGTCAAGGGAACCGGACACACGATAGGCGACGGTGACGTCATCGTCGCGGCGATAACGAGTTGCACAAACACGGCCAACCCGCGGAACATCATCTTGGCCGGCCTGATTGCCCGAAATGCCGTGGCAAGAGGCCTGTCCGTCAAACCGCACGTGAAAACTTCGCTTGCCCCGGGTTCGCGGGTCGTTGCGCGCTATTTGGAGCATAGTGGGCTTCAAAAGCCTCTCAGCGCTCTGGGCTTTCAGATCGCCGCGTATTCGTGCACCACATGTAACGGTATGTCCGGCGCCTTGTCGCCGGAGCATGAAGCGGCGATTGTCGAGAATGATATCCAAGGGGTCGCGGTTCTGTCCGGAAACCGTAACTTTGCAGGTCGCATCCACCCGCACGCATCGCGAAACGTGCTTGCCTCGCCGCCAATGGTCGTTGCCTATGCCCTTATGGGCACTATCCTCAAAGACATGACTTCCGAGCCATTAGGTGAGGGGGGCGACGGCAAGCTAGTTTTCCTATCCGATCTATGGCCGGCTGAAGACGAAGTCCGTGCGGTGATCGAAGCGCACCTGAAGTCAGATGATTTCCTGTCCAACTACACGTCGATCGCCACTGTAAACGAGCATTGGAATGGGTTGGACGTCAGCGCAGACCACTATGATTGGCGACCGTCGACATACGTAACATTCCCGCCCTTTGTTCGCTCCATTGACAGCCGTATCGCGCCGGTCCGGTCACTTAGGAATCTCAGACCCTTGGCCATTTTGGGAGACTCGATCACGACCGATCATGTTTCGCCATCCGGTACGATTGGTCATGATTCCGATGCAGCGAAGTTTCTCGTCAGCAAAGGGGTCGAGCCGCGTGACTTCAATTCCTTTGGTACACGCAGAGGATCTTCGGACATTGTCGTCCGGTCGACCTTTGCCAATCGGCGGCTGCGAAACGAGCTAACCCCGGAGCATGAGGGGCCATGGACTAGGGTTGAGCCCGAAGGTCGGATTGCGTCCATGTTCGAGGCCATCGAAGAATACCGTGAGCGCGGGCAAGACTTAGTGGTGATCGGCGGCAAGGAGTATGGCTGCGGTTCCTCACGGGACACGGCGGCAAAGGCGCCCTGGCTCGCCGGCATAAGGGCTGTGATCGTCGAGAGTTTCGAACGCATTCATCGATCCAATCTGGTCAATATGGGTATCGCACCCTTGTGTTTTCCGGAGGGTGTCACCCGCCAAACGCTCCAACTTAATGGCACAGAGCTTTTTGACATCGATCTGCCGGAGGATCTGACATCAGCAAGCCTTTCCATTCGCCGAAAGGATGGAAGTGCGGAAACGGTCCCGCTCGATCTTCGGCTCTACAACGATGCCGAGCGCGAGACCTTCCGCCATGGTGGTTTGCTACCGCGCACCTACCGCAGCTTTGTTTCCGAGGCCGCGTGATGGCACAGGCGCGGATTCCCGCCGTATTTTATCGAGGCGGCACTTCCAAGGCGGTTCTGTTCAGAAGAGCCGATTTGCCAGCCGACCGTGAACTTTGCGACAAGATCTTCTGCCACGTCATCGGATCCCCTGACCCCTACAAGCGGCAGCTTGATGGTATGGGCGGTGGATTGTCGTCGGTTTCGAAGGTGGTGATTGTCGAACCGTCGGCCCGCGACGATGCCGATGTCGACTACACATTCGTGCAAATCGCCGTCGACGAACCCATCGCCGACTATGGCTCGATGTGCGGAAACATGTCGTCGTCAATCGGACCATTCGCGGTTGATGAAGGATGGGTGCAAGCAGACGGTGACGAGGCAAGCGTCCGTGTCTACAACACGAACGCCGACGCGCTCTATACCGCGACGTTCCCCGTTGAGGACGGGCAGGCGATTGAGGTCGGCGACTTCGAGATCCCTGGCGTTCCTGGTGCTGGCGCGAAAATCAAACTCGACTATTTCGGACTGGGTGGGGCCATCACGGATGCGCTGCTTCCGACCGGCAACGTCCGTGATGTCCTTTCGGTCGAAGGGATTGGCGACATCGAAGTGTCGATGGTCGACGCCTCAAACCCGGTCGCTTTCGTCCGTGCCTCGGACATTGGACAGACGGCTTTGGAATCGCCGTTCGATCTCGATGCCGACGCGGAGTTGATGGCCAAGCTCGACCAGATCCGCCGTTCCGCGTCGGTCGCGATGGGTATGTCCGATACGCCGGAGACGGCGATCCTCTCCAACCCCAAAATTGCCATGCTGGGCAAAGCAGGCGAATTCACGGCCTTGGATGGACGCACTTATTCCGGCGACGCCTACGACATCGCCGTCCGCATTGTCTCAATGGGCAATGTGCATCGCGCCGTAACGCTGACCGGGGCAATGTGCTTGGCGACAGCGGTTCGAATACCGGGGTCGATCGCCAACGAACTGGCAAGGGAATCTGGTACCACGTTGGTTGGCAATCCGTCGGGGCTTTTGCCGGTTGAGGCCGAAGTACGGCGCAGCGGCAACGGTTTTGAGGCTGTCTCGGCCACCACCTATCGTACGCAGCGCCGAATCATGGAGGGGGCCGTGTTAGTCCCAGAAGAGTTAGCGGGACACGCATCGTGAAATACCGCCTACAGCCAGCGCCGACGACCGACCTTAGCGACGCCAACCCGGGTCTTGCGCGGCAAGTCACCCTGCAGTTTCAGGATTATGGAGCCAGGAGAGTATTCGCAGGCCGCATCCGCACGGTCGTGACCATGGAAGACACCAAACTGGTCCAACAGCTTTTCCGAGAGCCGGGCGAGGGTTCGATTTGTGTGGTCGACGGTGGTGGCTCGCTGCGATCGGCCATGCTGGGCGATGTCAATGGCGAAATCCTGCAACGGAACGGCTGGGCCGGCATTATCATCAACGGCGCGATCCGCGACGCCGATAGGCTGGCCGAGATCGATATCGGCGTTAAGGCTCTCGGCGTAACCCCAGTACGTAGCGGTAAAACCGGCATTGGCGCCATCGACGTCCCGGTAGCATTTGGCGGTGTGCTGTTCTTGCCAGGGCAGTGCGCCTATTGCGATGCTGACGGTGTCGTTGTCAGCGACGAGCCAATTTTCTCGACAGATGGCCAATAACTAGCTGAGAATACGGGATTAAGCCGAAACGGGCGGCGGAAACCGGACTTGTCAAACCACAAAGATCCCGTTGAACAGATCAAATGGAGGAAAAATTGATCAACGTGACTCTCTCTTATCGTACTGTCGCTGTTCTCGCGGCCGCGACAACACTTGGCATTGCGACGCCAGTGGTGGCGCAGGACGCTCCCGCGGTTGACAGCATACACTTCCTGATTCCCGGCGGTGCCGGCGGTGGCTGGGACGGAACCGCCCGTGGCACTGGCGAGGCCCTGACCGGCGCCGGCCTTGTAGGGTCGGCGAGCTATGAAAATATGTCGGGTGGCGGCGGCGGCCGTGCCATCGGCTACATCATCGAAAATGCCGAAAGCAATCACGGCACGCTGATGGTGAATTCCACACCGATCATCATTCGTTCCTTGACCGGCGTGTTCCCGCAGAACTTCCGCGATTTGACCTTGGTTGCCGGCACTATCGGCGATTACGCGGCGATTGTCGTGTCGGCGGACAGCGACATCCACAATATGTCCGACTTGATCGCGGCGTTCGAGGCGAATGCTGATGATGTTTCTGTCGGCGGCGGCTCCGTTCCGGGCGGTATGGACCACCTCGTGGCCGCAATGGTTCTCCAAGCCGGTGGCGTTGATCCGGTGGCGGTGAACTACGTCGCCTATGATGGCGGCGGTGAAGCCCTTGCCGGCATTCTGTCCGGCGAGATCGACGCGCTATCGACCGGCTTCAGTGAAGCCGTCGAGTTGGCCCGCGCCGGCGAAGTTCGCATTATCGGTGTCACCTCTGAAGATCGTGTCGACACCTATGACGAAGCGCCGACCATGATGGAACAGGGGCTGGACACCAGCTTTGTCAACTGGCGCGGCTTCTTTGCTGCACCGGGCCTGCCGGACGATCAGCTAGCTGCTTATCAGGAAGTGATTGAGCAGATGTACGATACGCCGGAATGGGAAGAGGTTCGCCAACGCAATGGCTGGGTGAACATCCATAACTCGGGCGAGGATTTCCAGACTTTCCTAGAGAACCAGGAACAGGAAATCGGCGATCTGATGCGGACGCTCGGCTTCCTATAATCGGTAAGCTCAACAATCCCGCCCGGCTCTTAGGGGCCGGGCGGGCAACAATAAGAAAACAGGGAGGGAAAGCAGGTGGCACTAGACCGCTGGATAGCGCTCGTTTTTCTGCTGATTTTCATGGCTTATGGTTATTCAGCCTGGTTCACGATGGACGCGTCGTTGCCGCCAATCCTGCAGCGCAATCCGATCTGGCCATCCAGCTTCCCGAAGATTTTGTCGATTGTCGGCGCCCTGGTCTCGCTAGCGGTCATCTTTAATCTTGAGAGAACGAAGCTCGACCCGACGGCCACGGACATCAACTACCGTAGGCTTCACGACTACAAGATCGGGCAGGCGGGACTATTGCTGGTTGGTATGATTGCGTACGCCCTGCTCCTGCGCCCGCTCGGATTCTTAATCTCGACCTTCCTGTTCCTATCGCTCGGCAGCCTCGTCTTGGGCGAGCGTCGCTATCTTGCGGTGGTTGTCGTCGCGGCAGTTGCCGCTGGCGTGGTTTGGTATTTGGTCGAAGAAATCCTGGGCATCTTTCTCCGCCCGCTTCCGATGTTTCTGTGAGGGGATGAGACGATGCTTGAAGGCCTAACGATCGGACTCTCCGCTGCCTTTTCGTTCACAAACATCATGATGGTGATCGGCGGCTGTCTCATCGGAACATTCATCGGCATGCTGCCGGGCCTTGGCCCAATGTCGATTATCGCGATCATGATCCCGGTCGCCATCACCGTGGGAGATCCGTCCTCGGCGCTCATCCTGTTAGCCGGCGTCTATTACGGCGCGGTCTTCGGAGGTTCTACGTCATCAATCCTCATCAACGCGCCAGGCGTTGCCTCCACGGTGGCAACCAGCTTTGACGGCTATCCGCTTGCGCGTCAGGGAAAAGCGGGTAAGGCCCTAACGGTAGCAGCCATCTCCTCGTTCGCGGGCGGCACTGTCGGCGCCATCCTGCTGATGATCTTCGCGCCCGCGCTTGCATCTGTTGCGCTGATTTTCCATTCCGCGGAGTATTTCGCGTTGATGGTGGTTGGCTTGTCGGCAATTGCTGCCTTTGCTGGCACAGGCAATGTTGCCAAGGCAGTGCTGATGACGATTGTCGGCTTGGTATTGGCGACGGTGGGTGAGGGCGTACTTTTCAACGCGCCGCGCTTCACCATGGGCCTGATGGACCTGCAATCCGGCATTGGTTTCATCACATTGGCGATGGCCATGTTTGCGCTGCCAGAGGCGATCTACCTGGTGCTCGACCCTGACCGTTCCAAATCGGGAGAGGATGGAAAAGGCCCCACCAAAATCACAAATCTTCGGATTACACGGCAAGAGGCGAAGGCCATCACACCGGTGATTGGCCGCCAGTCGATCCAGGGGTTCTTGATCGGTGTTCTGCCGGGTGCGGGTGCGACTATCGCCTCGTTCCTCGGTTACGCAGTCGAGCGCAATATCGCGCCCAAGAAGGAACAAGAGGAGTTTGGTAAGGGGTCGGTCAAGGGTCTCGCCGCGCCGGAATCAGCCAACAACGCCGCCTGCACAGGCTCGTTCGTTCCGTTGCTTACGCTTGGCATCCCAGGTTCCGGCACCACGGCAATTCTGCTGGGTGCACTGATCGCTCTAAATGTCTCTCCGGGACCGCGTTTGATGGTCGATGAGCCCCAGATTTTCTGGGCGGTGATCATCTCGATGTATCTCGGAAACCTCGTGCTGCTGATTCTGAACTTGCCGTTGATTCCGTACATTGCGAAGATTCTGGCGGTGCCGCGCAACTTCCTGATTCCCTTCATAATCTTCTTTACGATGATGGGAGCCTATATCGGCCAGAACAACGCGACGGAACTGTTGCTACTGACCGGTCTCGGCGTGGTGGCGACGATCCTCAGATTAGCCGACTACCCACTCGCGCCGCTGCTGATCGGTTTCATTTTGGGGCCAATGCTCGAAAACAACTTCGCCCGTTCGATGCAGCTTTATGACGGCATTGGATTCATCGTCGAACGACCGATGACGCTAGGCCTGCTGGTCTTCGCAGCCCTGCTCATCTTCCTGCCCAGCTATCGCGCTCGCCGCGCGAGATTGCGGGCCGAGGGCGTCGCTGACGGAGATTGATGTCTTTCATCTTGCCGGTGATCGACTGCCTCTAGCGCGGTGCAGTCGTACACCGCCCGTGGGCGAGTGCCGCCGAAAACCGTCTGAAAGTTCCGTCCCGCCGCAATACGCGTCGCTAGAGGAGTTTGAACGTCGATGTTGTTCACTAAGCTGGACGCTGCCGAAAAGCGGCGGCTATTGAGGTCTCGCCTTGCCGCTGACGGGATCGTTCGCGCGCCCGGCGCATTCTCTCCCCTGGTCGCCATGGGCATCGAAGAGGCGGGATTTGAAGCGGTTTATGTGTCGGGTGCCGTGTTATCTGCAAACCTTGGCTTGCCGGACATCGGCCTTACGACGCTGACCGAGGTAGCGAGTAGGGCCGAACAAATCGCCCGCGTAACTGACCTGCCAACCATCGTCGATTGCGATACCGGCTTCGGCGAGCCGATGAGTGTGGCGCGTACTGTGCGCATGATGGAAGAGCGCGGGCTTTCCGGTCTTCATCTGGAAGACCAGATCATGCCCAAACGATGCGGGCATCTGGACGGTAAGACCCTCGTCTCGGCGCACGACATGGTTCAGCGCATCCGATCAGGGGCGGATGCCAGACGCGATGAGAATCTTCTCATCATCGCCCGCACCGATGCCCATGCCGTCGAAGGCCTGGAGGCGATGATTGACCGCGCTGGTGCCTATCTGGAGGCTGGCGCAGACATGATCTTCGCCGAGGCGCTTTCGAATGAAGACGAATGGCGAACGGCTGTTGCCGAGATTCCGGGCCCCTTGCTGGCCAACATGACTGAGTTTGGGAAGTCGAAGCTGTTAAGCGCGCAGGAACTCGCCGACCTGGGCGCAAAGCTGGTCATCTATCCGGTCACAACCCTCCGCCTGGCCATGAAGGCGGCGTTGGACGGCTTGGCGCAAATTGCCGAAACAGGGACCCAGCGCGACATCGTCGACCGCATGCAAACACGGCAAGAACTTTACGCTCTCATCCGATATGAGCAGTACAATCGTTTCGATAGCGAGATCTTCAATTTCACGATCTAGATTGAATTGATCTCGACCTGACCGATATGTTTGCCCGGTTGGCTGGCGAATTCGCCTGAGACAAGGTTGCTGCAGACGTGAACCCGATTGATCACACTCTATCGGTTGCCCCCATGATGGATTGGACGGATCGGCATTGCCGGTACTTCCTTCGTCAACTGTCGCCACGCGCTGTTCTCTATACCGAGATGGTCACCGCCGATGCGGTCATTCACGGTTATCGAGAACGGCTGATCGGCTTTGACCCGGCGGAGCAGCCTGTCGTCTTGCAGCTTGGCGGCTCTGACCCCGACCGTATGGCCGAGGCGGCGTCGATCGGCCAAGACTGGGGCTATCAAGCCATCAACATTAATGTGGGCTGTCCAAGCGACCGGGTACAGTCCGGAAGGTTTGGGGCGTGTCTGATGGCGGAGCCCGAAACGGTTGCTGCTTGCGTCACGGCTATGAATGCCAGGGTCGATGTTCCGGTAACCGTGAAGTGTCGCATTGGTATCGACGAACAGGATAGCGAATCCGACCTGAACCGCTTTGTCGACACCGTCGCCGCCGCCGGGTGCCGGACCTTTGTCGTCCATGCGCGCAAGGCGTGGCTGAACGGGCTGAGCCCAAAGCAAAATCGCGAAGTGCCGCCACTGGATTACGGGCGCGTCCGGCGATTGAAAACGCGCCGCCCAGATCTTCAGATCATCATCAATGGGGGGGTCCTGACTGCCGAGCAGGCTTTGGCCC
>JBCCER010000023.1:0-35084 GCA_039030175.1 Pseudomonadota bacterium | reverse complement strand
GCAGTCACAAGCCGATGACGTCGATGGCTGGATCGAACTTGGCGCGCGATACGCCATGCTTCGACGGTGGGGCGAGGCATCGGCCGCCTATGCCAGGGCGATCGGTTTGATTGGCGGTGTCGATCCTGGCGTGACTGGCGCATGGGCGGAAGCAACGGTCAACGCCAATCAGGGGGTTGTTACCCAGGACGCCCGCTTGGGCTTCGAACAGACGCTAGAGGCCCGTCCCGGCGATCCGCGGGCCAGATACTATCTGGCACTCGCCACGGCCCAGGCGGGTGACGGTTTGGCTGCCTTGCAGCAATGGTCGGACTTGGCCCTCGAATCGCCACCGGGCGCTAGCTGGGTTCCGGCATTGCGCGACCGGATCGAGCGAGTTGCCGACGAGTTAGGCGTTGACCCGGCTCCATATTTGGCCGGTCCCTCGATGATGGACGACGAGGCGTTGGCGTCCATCGAAGACATGACTGAAGAACAGCGCGCCGCGATGATCGATGGCATGGTATCAAATCTGGCCGCCCGGCTGGAGGACGAGCCGGAAGACGTTGCCGGCTGGCTTCGCCTTGCTAACGCTTATCGGGTGCAAGGTAGGGACACCGAAGCCGCGATGGCGCTAGATCAGGCGGCCCTACATGCGCCGGACGATCCCCAAATCCTGTCGCAGTTGGTCGATATGCTATTGGCGGACTGGCGCGGCGGACCGTTGCCGGCAGGACTCGTGCTGGCGCTCGAACGGCTGGTCGTTCTGGTTCCTGACGATCCGCGCGCATTGTTGTTTCTTGGCGAGGAGGCAGAGAGTTCGGGCGATGTCGAGAGAGCGCGCCGCTACTGGTCCGATCTGCAAGCCTTGTTGGAACCGGGGTCGGTCGAATATGAGGCGGTTGGCGACCGGTTGGACAGCCTGCCGGCGCCCTAACGCGCACTTTCCGCTAGGCAAAACCCGGCTGACTGAACTAGCCTGCCGTTTGTGACTGTACTTGAAGACCCCTCGACGGCGGCTCTTGTCGCCCGCGACATCCATAAGAGCTTTGGTGCGCTGGAAGTGCTGAAAGGCATATCCGTATCTGCGCATGAAGGGGATGTTATCTCCCTGATCGGATCGTCCGGCTCGGGCAAGTCGACCTTCCTTCGCTGCATCAATCTGTTGGAGATCCCGGACGAAGGGGAGGTCTGGGTCACTGGCGAAAAGATCGAGATGCGGATGACCCGCCGTCACGGCGTTATGCCGGCCGATCACAATCAGGTCGATCGCATCCGCTCGCGCCTGGCCATGGTGTTCCAAAGCTTCAACCTTTGGTCCCACATGACGATCTTGCAGAACGTCATCGAAGGCCCGGTTCATGTCTTGAAGGAGCCCAAGGCAGAGGCCACGGAGCGGGCAATGGCCTTGCTCGACAAGGTCGGTATCGCCGATAAGCGCGACCAGTATCCCAGCCATTTGTCTGGTGGCCAGCAGCAGCGCGCGGCTATCGCGCGCGCCTTGGCCATGCGGCCCAAGGTGATGCTGTTTGACGAGCCGACCTCGGCCCTCGACCCGGAACTGGTGGGCGAGGTCTTGAGGGTAATCCGCCAGCTGGCTCAAGAGGGCAATACGATGCTCCTAGTCACCCACGAGATGCGCTTTGCCCGCGAGGTGTCCGACAGAGTGATGTTCCTGCACCAAGGCCGGGTCGAAGAGGAAGGGCCGCCCGAAGAAGTCTTTGACAATCCGACATCTGAGAGGTGCCGACAGTTTCTGGCGACGAACTACTGATAAGCCACGACTTGACGTTCTTCAAAAATCCGGCCTCAAATGAGCCGACGGGGTCACCTCCGCAATAAGCAAAATGTGTGAACACGGGAGTTTTTGGTTATGAACAAGACGTTATTGGGAATCGCGGCGGCCGCTTTGGTTGCTTCGGCATCGGCGGCGCATGCACAAGATGTTCTACGCATCGGTACAGAGGGCGCATACCCCCCGTGGAACGCTACTGACGCTTCCGGGGCACTGATCGGGTTTGAGATTGAACTCGGACTGGCGCTTTGCGCCGAGATGGGCCGCACTTGTGAATTCGTCGCTCAGGACTGGGACGGCATGATTCCGGCCCTGCTCAATGGCCGCTACGATATGATCATGGCGGGCATGTCGATTACCGAGGAGCGGTCCGAGACGATCACCTTCTCAAACGGCTATGCGACGACGCCGGCACACTTCGCCGCGCATCCCGACAGCCCGCATGTCGACATTGACAGCCACGACGATGTGATGGCCGCGCTGGATGGTGCGGTAATCGGCGTGCAAGTCGGGACGATTCATCAGAACTTTATCACCGATCACCTGCCGAATGCCGAGTTGCGCTTTTACGACTCGCAGGATCAACTGAATTTGGATCTTGTCGCTGGTCGCATCGATGCGGGGCTTGCTGATATTACGGCGTGGCTCGATCTGAACGAGGACGAAGGCAGCGAAGCGGCCGTGACGTTTGGTCAGCCAATGACAGGTGTGGATTTCGAGGTCTTTGGGGCTGGCGTCGGCGTCGGAATGCGCCACGAGGACACTGAGCTGCACGACGAAGTTAATGCCGCGCTGGCGGTCTTGCACGAAAATGGCACCATGCAGGCCATTGCCGAAGAATGGTTCGGTTTTGACGCGGCGCTTGCACAGCCTGATTCCTGATTAAGCGTGGTTGGTGGCGCGGAGGGGCGTAAGGTACCTCCGCGCTAACCTCCTTGAGCGAATAACACGCCGTGATGGACCTGCTGAGCTTCGGTGACACCGGCTGGGGCGATAACATGCTCCGCGGTGCTGGCGTCACCATATTGCTCGCGGTTGGTTCTTATCTATTCGGGATCATCGTGGGAATGGGTGCGGCGGCGATGAAGCTGTCGCACTCTTTGCTGCTGCGAACCATCGCCGCGATTTACACAACCGTCGTCCGCGGCGTGCCGGAGCTGCTGGTCATCTATCTTCTGTTCTATGGCTCGGCGCCCCTGATCATCGATCTGGCAAGCCTGTTCGGATACACCGGCTATTTTGAGATTCCGCCTTTCTTGGCCGGTCTGGTTGCCGTAGGGCTGATTTCGGGGGCCTATTCCACCGAGGTCCTACGCGGAGCCATGCAGGTAATCCCGGCCGGACAGATTGAAGCCGGCCAGTCGATTGGCCTCAGCAAGCGGCAAGTCTTCTTCCGTATCAAGCTGCCGCAACTTTGGCGCTTCGCCCTTCCAGGGCTAGGCAACGTCTGGCAGCTAACCTTGAAAGACACCGCGCTTGTTTCGGTCATAAGTCTGGCCGAACTCATGCGGGTTTCACGGGTGGCGGGCGATTCAGAACGCGAGCCGTTCGTCTTCTATATGGCAGCGGGCGTTCTCTATCTGATCATGACCACCTTCAGCCAGGCCATCTTCCAACGTTCGGAGAAGGCCGCCAGCCGTGGCGTGAGGCGAGCATGAGCGGGGCTTTGCACTGATGGAGGGCTTCAGCACCCAGATCGCGTGGTTTTTCTCCATGCTTGGCGGCGCCGTCCTGACGGTCCAGATCGTCGCACTAGTGATGATTCTCGGCATCATGTCTGGCACGGGAATGGCGCTGATGCGCCTGTCGAAAAACCGGGCCGTCGCCGGGTTCGCCTACGGCTACGTGTTCGTATTTCGTGGAACGCCGCTGCTGCTGCAGCTCTATCTCATCTATTACGGCCTCGCCCAGTTCGATTTCGTCCGACAGTCGTTCCTATGGGCGTTCTTTAGAGAACCCTATTGGTGCGCAATTCTGGCGCTGACGATGAACACGACGGCCTATACGGCGGAAATCGTGCGCGGGGGCATCCTCTCCGTGCCGCACGGCCAGGTCGAGGCCGCGCGCGCGACCGGAATGTCCAAGCTGCTGATGTTCCGGCGGCTTACCATTCCGCTAACGATCCGCCAGGCCCTGCCGGCTTACGGCAATGAAGTGATCTTGATGATCAAGGCGAGCTCGCTGGCCAGCACCATTACCGTGGTCGAGATCACAGGCGTGGCCAGGCGCCTTTACAGTCGATCGTACGATCCGGAAGTCTTCATGATCGCTGGCGCTATCTACCTGTTGATCAACTGGATCGCCGCCGAAGTCGTTCATTTTGCCGAGTATCGTATGACGCCATATCTCAGGCGTCGGACGGACAAGGGAAAGAATGCGCCGTTGATCGAGCGCTTCATCGCTCGGCCGCTAGGTCTTGGGCAAAAAGCGCCGGTTTAGTTGGCGTGCGAGAAACCCTGGGCTATGCTGATCGCATAAGCTGAGCATTGGGGGAGGGTTCAACCATGTCGGTAGAATCTATTCTGCGAACCAAGGGAACGGGCGTAATCACAATTCGTTCCGACGAGACCTTGGGGGAAGTTGCCAAGGTTTTGGCGGAAAAGAAGATCGGCGCGGTGGTGGTCAGTGAAGATGGCGTCAAGGTAAGCGGCATTATCTCAGAGCGAGATATCGTCCGTGCGGTCGCTGAGAATGGCGCGCAGGCTCTCGATCAGCCTGTAAGTTCGATGATGACCGCCGATGTGATCACTTGCGAGCGGGCTGACACGGTCGAATCGGTCATGCAGAAGATGACGGCTGGTCGATTTCGACATGTTCCCGTGGTGGCGGATGGCGCCCTCTTGGGCATCATCTCGATCGGCGACGTGGTCAAGAAGCGGATCGAAGATGCCGAAGCTGAAGCCGAACATCTCAGAGGATTCATCGCTGGCGGCTAGAATCGGTCTTTTTGTCAACGTTTGTGCGACAGAAAGCGGACAAATGTGATCCAAACGCGCTATTGTTGCGTAGGCTGGTTGAACATTCTGTTCGACAAAGTCTTCATTCCCATAAAAACGGAGGGGGTATCTATGCGGTTTTTGACGAAAGTGGCGGTCATGGCGGTTGTGCCGGTCGCCTTGGCAGCTTGTGTGTCTTCACAGCCGGAAGAGCCCGTTGTGGAGCTGGACATCGTTGAGACCGCGGTTACCGCCGACGATTTCAACACGCTGGTAGCAGCGGTTCAGTCCGCCGGGTTGGTCGAGGTCCTGCAGAGCGACGGGCCGTTCACGGTTTTTGCGCCGACGGACGAAGCCTTCGCTGCTCTGCCGCCGGGCACGGTTGAAAGCCTGCTGCTGCCGGAAAACCAGGAAACCTTGGTTGCCATCCTGACCTATCACGTGGTCCCAGGCGAGGTGTTCTCGTCTGACATCGCCGGTCAGGTTCTGTCGGTTGAGACGGTCCAGGGCAGTGTCCTTGAAGTCGACGCAACCGACGGCGTGGTTCTCAATGGTAATTCGACGGTCGTTGCCGCCGATGTGGATGCCAGCAATGGTGTAATCCATGTCATCGACGCGGTTCTGTTGCCGCCGAACTAGGACGCAGCGGAGCGTTTATCGCGAAAAACCGGCGGTCGCCAGACGATCGCCGGTTTTTTTGTGGGCGGACGCTGTTGATATGCGCGTCTATCCGTACAGCGCGCGGCCGCTGGTAATTCACTAGTTTTCGATTAATTGGAATTGGTGGAGCCGAGGGGAATCGAACCCCTGACCTCGTCATTGCGAACGACGCGCTCTCCCAACTGAGCTACGGCCCCGACCGGTGCGGCGTGGTAGTGCCGGATGGGGCCCGGCTCCGCAGGGCGCCTTGAATGGCAGAGGGCTCACTGTGTGTCAAGCGGTGACGGGTCTAGGCGTTTCGGGATAGAAATCACGCTCAGTGCTGACACGATGCCGAATGAAATCGGCGGGACATTTGACGTGAGCGAAGCTACGAGCCTTGCGGGTAAGACACTGTTCATCACAGGGGCTAGCCGTGGAATCGGACTGGCGATAGCCCTGCGTGCCGCCCGCGACGGCGCCAACATCGCCATTGCCGCCAAAACCGACAGGCCGCACCCTAAACTGCCGGGCACGATTCACACAGCTGCTGCTGAAATCGAGCAAGCCGGAGGACAAGCTCTGCCGTTGGTCGTCGATATTCGCGATCCGTCCCAGGTCGCCGACGGGGTTGAGGCGACGGTACAGCGGTTCGGCGGCATCGATATCTGCATCAACAACGCCAGCGCCATTCAGCTCACCGGCACGCTGGAAACGCCGATGCGCCGCTTTGACCTCATGCATCAGGTCAACGCGCGCGGCACGTTTTGCGTCAGCCAGGCGTGCCTGACGCATCTGTTGAGGGCCGATAATCCACACCTCCTGACGATATCGCCGCCGCTCAACATGAACCCGCGATGGTTCAAGGACCATGTCGCCTACACGATGGCGAAGTACGGCATGAGCATGTGCGTTTTGGGCATGGCGGCGGAATTCGCCGAGCATGGCGTCGGCGTCAACGCCCTGTGGCCGCGCACGGCGATTGCGACAGCTGCCCTGAAGATGCTGCCGGGTGTCGATCCCGACCATTGCCGATCGCCGGAGATCATGGCCGATGCAGCGCATGCGGTTTTGACCCGGCCGGCGGCATCGACGACGGGAAATTTCTTCATCGATGACGAGGTGCTGGCGGCGGCGGGCGTCACCGACTTTGAGCGGTACGCTGAGGATCCGACGAAAACGCCGTATCCAGACTTCTTTTTGGACTGACTTTTTGCACTGATCGATCGCCGACAATTGGGCGATCGCCAATTGCGATTTGCGCGCGGCCTGTGTATGGGTGCGCGCGACCTTGCAAGACACCTCTTTTAGACCTGGAACCCCTCCCCATGGCCAAATTCAAGACCCTCGACAGTTTCGATGTCACCGACAAGATCGTCCTCGTACGCGCGGATTTGAACGTGCCGATGAAGGACGGCAAGGTGACCGACGCGACGCGGATCGAACGCCTCGTTCCGACCTTGCGAGAGCTCGAAAAGCGTGAGGCTAAGGTGGTGGTGATGAGCCATTTTGGCCGGCCGAAGGGCAAGATCGTGCCGGAGATGTCCCTAAAGCCGGTTGCTGAAGCGCTGGGCGATATCTTAGGCGCCCCAGCCGCCTTTTCGATCGACTGCGTCGGACCGGCGGCGGAACAATCCGTCGACCATATCGGCGATGGCGGCGTCCTCGTGCTGGAAAATCTGCGCTTTCATGCTGAGGAGGAAAAGAACGACAAAGCGTTCGCGGCTAAGTTGGCGGCCCTAGGCGACATCTATGTGAATGACGCCTTCTCTTCGGCCCACCGGGCCCACGCCTCGACAGAGGCGATCGCGCATTTGATGCCGTCGGCCGCCGGACGTTTGATGGAGGCGGAGCTAAACGCGCTGAATGCCGCGCTGGACTCTCCCGAGCGACCCGTGGCGGCGCTGGTTGGCGGGGCGAAGATCTCTACGAAACTAGAACTGCTCGGCAATTTGGTCGCAAAGGTGGACCGGCTGATCTTGGGCGGCGGCATGGCCAACACTTTCCTGGCTGCCAAGGGCGTCGCCATGGGTAAGAGTTTGGTTGAGGGCGATATGCTTGACCAGGCGCGTGCGATCATGGCGACGGCCGAAAAGGCAGGCTGCGCGATCCTGCTGCCAACTGACGCCGTCGTGGCGAATGAGTTCAAAGAAGGCGCAGCCAGCCAGACTGTCTCAGTGGACGTAATCCCGGCCGACGGCATGATGTTGGATATTGGGCCCGACAGCATCGCGGGGCTTAAGGCCGCTCTTGCCGAATGCCGTACGCTGGTTTGGAACGGGCCGCTCGGCGCCTTTGAAATCGCGCCTTTTGACGTCGGTACAAATGAGGTGGCGCAAGAAGCAGCCCGCTTGACAGAGGCGGGAGACTTGATGTCGGTCGCCGGCGGCGGCGACACGGTGGCCGCCCTTGGCAAAGCGGGCGTGGTTGACCGGTTTACCTATGTCTCGACGGCTGGCGGTGCATTCCTCGAATGGCTCGAGGGCAAGACCTTGCCGGGCGTTGCCGCGCTGATGGAATGAACGTGATTGGCGGTTGCTAGCGTCCTGCTCCACCCTAGTTCAAGACTGAGCGTCGATTGAAACTGGGGTGCAAGTGATGGGACGGATTGTCGGATTGGCGTTTGGCGTGGCGGTGCTCTTGCCGCTGGCGGCGATGGGTCAGCAGGTTGGCCAGCAGTTCGATGTCCAAGTCTCCGATCTTCCCGCCCCTTACGCGACGTCGAGTGCGCGCAACGGGCCGCAGACGGTGGCCAGACCAGCGGGCATGACCCTGAACTTGCCGGATGGGTTCACCGCCACTCTTTATGCGGAGAACCTGTCGCATCCGCGCGAGTTGATCGAATTGCCAAACGGGGACGTGTTGGTCTCTGAGCCTCGCGCCGGGCATATCTCGCTGCTGCGCGATGCGGATGGCAATGGACAGGCCGAACTGATCGAGACCTTCGTTGACGGCATGATCGCGCCCTACGGTATGGCGTTGCATGACGGATATCTCCATATCGCCGATGGGCGCGGCGTGTTTAGGGTGCCTTACGCCGATGGAGATGTAAGCGCGTCGGCCGCGCCTGAGGCCATTACCGATATCGGCGTATTTGGGTCTGGCCGAGGTCACTGGACCCGCAGTCTGGCGTTTCACCCGACCGAGAACCGGTTCTATGTTGGCGTCGGCTCGCGGGGTAACATCGATGTGGAGGATGAGCCGCGCGCGACGATCATGGAGTTCACGCTCAACGACGGCGAGGCGGCAGACGGCCGCATCTTTGCTGGCGGCCTCCGCAATGCGGTTGGCGTCGCCTTCTATCCGGGCTCGACCGATCTTTTCACCGTGGTCAATGAGCGTGACGGTATGGGCGACGGTCTCGTTCCGGACTATCTGACCAGTGTCCAGGACGGCGGCTTTTACGGGTGGCCGTACGCCTATCTCGGCCCCAATCCTCAGCCCGGGTTTGCCGACCGGCGGCCCGACCTGGTGGCGGCCTCAATCGAGCCAGATCTGCTGTTCATGTCGCATTCCGCGCCTATCGACGTAGCGTTTTATGAAGGCCGGGCATTTCCGGCTGACTATCACGGCGATGCGTTCGTGAGCCTACGCGGATCGTGGAATCGCTCCGACCCGACCGGCTATATTGTCGTGCGTGTCCCTTTCGAGAACGGGGCACCCAGCGGCGGCTATGAGGTTTTCGCGACAGGCTTCCGGTTGGACGATGGCGCTTCGCGAGCTCAGGTCTGGGGCCGACCGACAGGTTTGCTGGTCACCAGCGACGGGGCGTTGCTGATCGCCGACGACACGTCTGGGACAATCTGGCGGATAACTTACGAGGGCTAGTTTGCGGCGGTTCTAGCGTCCGCTTGGGCGGATGATCGGTTGGATTGCCAATTGCCGGACTTCTCGCAGTCCTGCATCGCCTTCACGAAATCGGCCAGGCGTTTTCCGGGCTCGGGCGCAAAGCGTTTTTCGAGGATGTCGGCCTCGATCATCCGGTCCAGCCGGAAGTTTCGGAACGCCTCGCGCAGTTCGCACCACGCCACCATGACCCAGACAGGGCCGTAGAAGGCGAGGGCCAGGGGACGGACGACACGTTCCGACCGATCACCTGCTTCGTCTTCATACTCCAGTCGTACAAGCCGGCGCAGACGGATCGATTTGCGCAAGCCCGCCATATCGACGGCAATTGGTGCGCGATAGTGGTGTTCGGGGGCAATCAGGTGAGTCGAGACAAATTCTTCGCGCAGATGGTTCGGCAAGACCGTGCTGATTTTCGCCCTGACATCCTCTGCCGCTCGGGCCAGTTCCGGGTCGCTCCAACTCGCCACGATGCTGGCGCCCAGGGCGAGCGCCTCGATCTCGTCGACCGTGAACATCAGCGGCGGCAGGTCGTAGCCGTCGCGCAGCAAATAGCCGACGCCGGCTTCGCCCTCAATCGGAACACCCGAGCCGATGAGATCCGCAACATCTCGATAGACGGTGCGGACGGAAACCTCGAGCTCCTCAGCCAAATCGCTCGCGCGGGTCACGGACGCCCGGCGGCGCAGGATTTGGATGATTTGGAATAGTCGGTCGGCGCGTCTCATGGCTCTGACCTTATGATAGCTCTACTGACAACAAGATGTCAGTAGCCTGTCACTATTGTGGCTTCATCGCAAACGGCGCCGAGCCGATTCCGCCCAAGTACGTCCGTGAGATGAGGAGCCAACTCATGCCCGCCAACTCAATTATGCCGCTGTTCCCGAGCCAGGATCTGCCCGCTACGCAGGCCTTCTACGCCGAATATGGATTTGAGGCAGTCTTTTCGGGGCCGGCCTATCTGCAGTTGTCCTACCAGGACAAGCCTGACATCCGGATCGCCTTCTTCAAGCCGGTGCCCGATCATCCTCTCGGCATGTACCGAGTTACAGATGCGGGCGCAGCGTTCTTGTCAGTAGAGGTCGAAGATGTCGATGCGTGTCTGGCGTCTGCGAAACAGGCGGGCCATACGCTGGTGATCGCACCGAGAAGTGAGCCCTGGGGGCAGCGTCACTTCGCTCTGGCGGACCCAAACGGCATCATTGTCGACTTCAACAAGATGGAGCTCTTACCGAACCAGGCGGCGGCTTAAGGTCTCGACTTGAAAAGATTTGAGCGGGTTTGGCGGCTTGTGGTGCTTTGCTTTACGGTGCCGGGCTGAAACCGCCTGCCCCAAATTTCAAAGGGACTGCGGCGCTAAGCAAACCAGGCGGCCAACCATGAGCGAGAGTTGGTCGCGCGCCGCCAAACTTCCGGAGCAAATCGGGCGCTGATTGTGGCTCGCGCACGCAAGCTGATAGCGGTACGCTGCATCTGCAGCTGCCAAATGGGAAATTGAGATCGATGCTGAGCGAACATCTGGAGGCCGTTGTCCGCCGCTTTGTCGAGGCATTTGACGCTGCCGATCTTGAGGCGATCGCAGCGTGTCTCGGTGAGAATGTGGTGGCCGAGGTCACCCAGCGCGATGCCAGCACCATCGAGCTTCATGGGCGGGCGGCTTACATGGCTAATGTCGAGGCGCTCGACATCCCGGCAGTTCGGCCGCGTGTCTGGATCACGCAGATTGCACGAGTCTCAGATACTCAGGTGCTTTTCATGGTCGAAGGCAAGATCGAGCGCAAAGGCCGGAAGCTGCATAATCACGCAGCTTATCTGATGACCATCGCGGACGACCGGATTCAGCGGATTTGGATGGTTGAAGCGCTGCCGGAAGAAAGCGATACGTTCTGGAAGTCTTAGCTTCTGTTGTGTCGCATCGCTGAGGTGGCGCAGGTAGCCCCGATAATAGGGGCGGCGAGATGGCTGGTGCAAGGCGATGTCATCTCCGCCCGACACTTCATGAAGTCAGTTTTGCGCTTTTTCCTCCGATTGTGCCGCTAGCGCTGCCTGGTCCCGCATTAGGAGCGGGATCTGGGCGGCGCCGAACAGCAGCGTGATAGGCATGATGCCGAACAGCTTGAAGCCGGCCCAGAACTCAGTCGAGAAATTGCGCCAGACAATTTCGTTGACGATCGCCAAGAACAAGAAGAAGAACGACCAGCGCCAAGTCAGTGTGCGCCAGCCGGCATCGGTCATCTGGAAGACCGGCCCCATAATCAGCTTGATGTAGGAGCGTCCGGCGGCGAGCCCTGCGAACAAGACCGACGCGAACAGCAGATTGACCACCGTCGGCTTGATCTTGATGAACAAATCGTCTTCGAGCCATAGGGTCAGCCCGCCGAACAGCAGCACGAAAACGGCGCTGACCAACGGCATGATCGGGACGCGGCGTTCCAAATGGATCGATAGCGCCACCGATACCACCGTCGCCACCATGAAGCAGCCTGTGGCGACGAAGATGCCCCAGATCTGATTGACGACGAAGAACACGACAAGCGGACCGGCCTCCAGGGCCATGCGCCGCCAGGCGCCAGCGTCGACCTGCTGCAGCTGTTGGGGGGACGTATCGCTCATTGAAAGGCCGATTCCGCAAAACTTCTGAGTTTCCGACTATGTAGTTGCTCGGACGGCAGGGCGCTCAGCTTTTTCAGCGCCAGCATACCGATCTTCAGATGCTGACCGACCTGGGTCTTGTAAAACTCGTTCGCCATGCCCGGCAGCTTGATCTCGCCGTGCAGCGGTTTGTCAGAGACGCACAGCAAGGTGCCGTAAGGGACACGGAAGCGGAAGCCGTTGGCAGCGACTGTAGCGCTTTCCATGTCGAGAGCGATGGCCCGCGATTGGGAAAACCGCTGCGTGGGTTCTCGCTGATCGCGCAGTTCCCAGTTGCGATTGTCGATCGTCGCCACCGTGCCCGTGCGCATGATCTTTTTGAGTTGCCAGCCTTCCAGCCCCGTGACCTCGCTGACTGCCTGTTCCAGCGCAATCTGCACCTCGGCCAATGGCGGCACGGGCACCCAGGTCGGCAGGTCGGCGTCCAGCACATGGTCCTCTCGGACATAGCCGTGGGCGAGCACGTAGTCGCCCAGCTTTTGGCTGTTCCTTAGGCCAGCGCAGTGACCCAGCATGACCCAGGCATGGGGGCGCAAGACGGCGATATGATCGCTGATGGTTTTCGCGTTGGACGGGCCGATGCCGATATTGACCATGGTGATGCCGGCATGGCCGTTCTTGGTCAGGTGGTAGGCCGGCATTTGCGGCAGGCGCGATGCGGGCGCGCCCGTGGTTGCTTTGCCTAGCCGCTTGTTCCAGGTCACCAGATTGCCGGGCTCAACAATGCTGTCGTAGTCCGGATCGCCTGCCTCCATCAACTCATGGGCATGGCGGACGAACTCGTCGATGTAAAACTGGTAGTTGGTGAACAGAACGAAATTCTGGAAGTGATCGCAGTCCGTCGCGGTGTAGTGCTTCAGCCGGTGCAGGCTGTAGTCGATGCGTGGGCCGGTGAACAGGGCCAGAGGGGCGGGTTTGCCAGACGGAACTTCGTAGGTGCTGTTGACGATGCCGTCATCGACACCCTTCAGATCCGGTACATCAAACCGATCGCGCAGCAACGAAAGGTCGGACGGCTTCAGATCACCCTCGACATGCAACCCGTCCGGATAGGCAAAATGCACAGGAATCGGCGTATCGCTCGTGCCAACCTCCAAAGGAACCTTGTGATTGCGGATAAGCTGGTGAAGCTGTTCGTAAAGATAGGTTTCGAACAGGTCTGGTCTTGTGATTGTCGTTTGATACGTGCCAGGCGCATCGACAAAACCATAGGCGAGCGGTGTGTCGACGCCCGTGAAGGTTTCCGTCGAAATCTTCAAGTACGGGTAAAAGGCCCGCACAGGATGGTCGAGCGATTGACCTTGCGCCATGCCTTGGAAGCGATCACGAAGGAAGGCCGTTGCCTCGTCGTAGAGCTTGACGATATGCGCATAGGCGAGGTCTGGGTCGTCAAACCGTTCTGGCGTATAGACGGCGCCGAGTTCAATATCCGTGCGGTCGGTCATCGTCTGATCCATCAGTTTTCCAGCCCCATCAGGGAGCGTGCGAATTGGTTGGGGTCGAACGCTCTTAGATCGTCGATACCTTCGCCGACCCCTACCGCGTGAACGGGCAGGCCAAAACCTTCAGCCAGCGCGACCAGCACTCCGCCGCGCGCCGATCCATCCAGCTTGGTGACCACTAGGCCGGTGACCTGGACCATGGCGCGGAACACCTCCACCTGATTGCGGGCGTTTTGGCCGGTGGTGGCGTCGAGCACGAGCAGGACGGCATGCGGCGCGCCCTCGTCCTGCTTCTTCAGCACGCGGATGATTTTCTGCAGCTCGGCCATCAGATTGTCTTTGTTTTGCAGGCGGCCGGCCGTGTCGATCAACAGGATATCAGTGCCCTCGCGCTTTGCTTGTGCCAGAGCATCAAAAGCCAATCCGGCGGCGTCAGCGCCAGGCTCTCGCGCAACAATCGGCACGCCGGCCCGATCGGCCCAGACTTTCAACTGGCCGATTGCAGCAGCTCGGAACGTGTCGCCAGCCGCGACCATCACCGACTTGCCTTCACCCCGCCATTGATCCGCCAGCTTGCCGATCGTCGTGGTTTTGCCAGCGCCATTGACGCCGACGACCAGAACCGTGAAGGGGCGAGCCGAAGGTTCGACAGAAAGCGGAACGGCGACGGGCTCCAAGATATTGGCGACCGCGCCTGCCAAATGGCTGCGCACCTCCTCGGACGACACTTCCTTGTTGAAGCGGTCGCGGGCGAGGTCGGCCGTCAATTTCGCGGCCGTGGCTGGGCCTAAGTCGGCGGTGATCAGCAATTCTTCCAGTTCTTCCAGCGCCTCGTCATCGAGCTTGCGCTTGTTGAAGATGCCTGTGATGCCATCGGTCAGCCGCTCAGATGAACGGGACAGGCCATCGCGAAGGCGGCCGAACCAGCCCTTGCGTTTCGGCGTTTGTGAATCGTCCGAACCGGTGTCTGAAACAGTCTCATGTGCATTCATGGGGCGCCTCTATACACGAAGCGCCGGGCAAAGCGATAGGTTCGCTGTGCCGGATGGCCGTGTGCCAATCAGACGCGTGCGCTCGCTGCCCAAAACATCGCAAGGCCGGCACCGGCAAAGGCAACCGCTTGACCCGCGGTCGGACCGAACAAAAGGCTGGCCGGCAGCAGCGGGGCCAAGGTCAGTGCAATCCCCTTCCAAGGGGCGTAACGGGTAACTGTCATCTTCCAAATACTCCAAACATCTCAGCGCCCGGATTGGCGCCTTCCTTCCTTTTCAGGGTCTTGATGCCGGGAATCTGGTGACGATTGCGCGCTTACAGACCTGCGAATTGGTCAGGTCAGGTGAGCGGAAAACAATGATGTGTTCAGCGGGGCCGGGGAATCCCGACAGTGTGGAAGCCGCTGTCGACATGATGAATCTCGCCAGTTACCGCACCTGAGAGCGGGCTGCAGAGATAGACGGCCGCTCCGCCAACCTCGTCGGAGGTGAGGTTGCGACCCAACGGTGAGGCGCTTTCGCTGTGGCGATAGACATAGCGCGCGTCGGCGACCGCGCTGCCGGCCAAAGTGCGCATCGGCCCTGCGGAAATGGCGTTCACCCGAATGCCGTCCGGCCCTAGGTCGGATGCCAGATACCTCACGCTCGCTTCGAGCGCTGCCTTGGCGACACCCATGACGTTGTAGTTGGGCACCACCCGTTCGGCGCCGAGATAGCTGAGTGTAAGGAGACTTCCGCCTTCGCCCATCATCCGAGATGCACGCTGAGCGAGCGCGGTGAACGAGTAGCAAGAAATCCGCATCGTCTGTTCGAAGTTGGCGAGCGTGGTGTCGAGATAGCGGCCCTTCAGCTCGTCCTTATCGGAAAAGGCGACGCAATGGACGAGGAAGTCGAGATTATCCCAATGATCTCCCAGACGCTCGAACACCGCATCCATGCTGGCGGCGTCCTCCACCTCGCAAGGCAGCACGATGGAAGACCCGACGGATTCGGCTAACGGCTCGACGCGCTTCTTAAGGGCTTCGATTTGATAGGTAAAAGCGAGTTCGGCGCCGTGCGCGCGCATGGCGGACGCAATGTGCCACGCGATCGAATGACTGTTGGCGACGCCGAGAATCAGGCCGCGCTTACCGGCCATCAACCCTGACATGGAAAGACCTACTCCGCGAGATTTTGGAAAACGAGACAGGCGTTGGTGCCGCCGAAGCCGAAGCTGTTGGACATAACCCGCTGAAGGCCGGCATTGTCGCGGCGTTCGGTGACGATATTCATCCCCTCGGCATCGGGATCGAGCGTTTCGATGTTGGCCGAGGCGCCGACGAAATCATTCTTCAGCATCAGCAGCGTGTAGATGACTTCTTGAACGCCCGTGGCGCCCTGCGAGTGGCCGGCCAGCGACTTGGAAGAGCTGAGCATCGGGACCACATCGCCGAAGGTTTCCTTGATCGCCACCAATTCGCTGGTGTCGCCGACGGGCGTCGAGGTGCCGTGGGTGTTGATGTAGTCAATCGAGCCGTCGACGGTGGCCATGGCCTGCTTCATGCAGCGAACCGCGCCTTCGCCGGAGGGCTGGACCATGTCGTAGCCGTCCGACGTGGCGCCATAGCCGACCAACTCGCCATAGATTTTGGCGCCGCGCGCTTTAGCGTGCTCCAGCTCTTCCAACACGACCACGCCGCCGCCGCCGGAGATGACGAAGCCGTCACGATCGGCGTCATAGGCACGCGAGGCGCACTCGGGCGTGTCGTTGTATTTCGAGGATAGGGCGCCCATGGCGTCGAATAGAACGGTCAGGCTCCAATGCAGTTCCTCGCCCCCACCGGCAAAGACGATGTCCTGCTTGCCCCACTGGATCATCTCCGCGGCGTTGCCGATGCAATGCGCGCTGGTCGAACAGGCTGAGCTGATCGAATAGTTGACGCCCAGGATCTTAAATGGCGTCGCGAGCGTTGCCGAGGTGGTCGAGGACATGCAGCGCGGCACCATGTAGGGGCCGACTTTCTTCGGGCTCTTTTCGCGGGCGATGTCAGCAGCAGCGACCAGGTTAGAGGTCGATGGGCCGCCTGAGCCCATGATCAGGCCGGTGCGCTCATGGGAAATCTCGGACGGCTCCAACCCCGAATCCGCGATCGCCTGTTCCATCGCGATGTAGTTATAGGCCGCTCCATCGCCCATGAAACGGCGCAGCTTGCGATCGATATGGTCTTCGACCTTCAGCTTGATCGAGCCATGGATGTGGCTGCGAAACCCCATTTCCTTATAGGTTTCGCAGAACACAATGCCGGATTTGGTGGCGCGCAGGCTCTCAAGCACTTCATCAGCATTATTGCCGATGCTGCTGACGATCCCGATACCGGTGACGACGACGCGTCTCATAGTCAGGCCATGCCCATTCATGTTGGACCCGCCGTCCTGAGAACGGCGAATCGTTGGTCAGGTGCCGTCTGCCCGCGTAAACAGGCCGACGCGCAGATCCTTGGCTTCATACACGGGTTCGCCGTCAATCTCCATCGACCCGTCAGCGACGCCCAAGACCAAGCGCCGATTTATGATCCGCCTAATGTCGAGGCGATAGGTCGCAAGCTTGGAGTCCGGCAGTACTTCGCCGGCGAACCGAACCTCGCCTGTCGATATGGCGCGTCCGCGCCCCTGCGCGCCGGTCCATCCCAGATAAAAGCCGAGCAGTTGCCAAAGCGCGTCCAATCCCAGGCAGCCCGGCATAATCGGATCGGTTTCGAAATGGCACTTGAAAAACCAGAGGTCCGGTTTGATGTCGAATTCGGCGACCAACTCGCCCTTACCGTGGCTACCACCCTGATCGGAGATATGGGTGATGCGGTCGACCATCAGCATCGGCGGTAGGGGCAGCCGAGCGTTCTTGGGTCCAAACAGCTCACCATGGGCGCAACGGAGCAAATCTTCGTAGCTATAGCTGTTCTTTCCGGTCACCGAATTTCCATCGTTTTGGGGTTGAGCGTTCTTGATCAAGACGACTGTTGCAGGGGTCGAGCATAGCCAAGGCAATGCTTCGCACATTGGGGCGCGACTCTAGCGTGTTTGCCAGGCCAGACAAGGGCGAAACAAGCATCTGACATAGGCCTGCCGCCGTGACTTTTCATTCACAGCTCGCGGAAGACCCTTCAAATGCGAGCAGAATTGCGCCATATGTCCCGAATGGCAGATCGTCGCCCCTATCGACAGATCGTGGAGCGCTTGCAAGGTGCTGGCTTGCGGCCGACTCGGCAGCGCATGGCCTTGGCCCGCTTGCTGTTCGACGGCGACCACAGGCATGTCACGGCGGAGCAGTTGCACGGCGAGGTTCAGGCGGCGCGCCGTTCCGTTTCACTGGCCACGGTTTACAACACGCTGAACCAATTCACCCGGGCAGGGTTGCTGCGCGAGGTGGTGGTCGAAGCGGGCCGATCTTACTTCGACACGAATGTCTCCGATCACTGCCATTTTTATCACGAGGATAAGGGCCGGCTGATGGATATCGATGGTGCCTCGATACGAATAGAGGGGCTGCCGAAGCCGCCTGAAGGTGCATCGATCTCACGAGTCGATGTCGTGATCCGGGTCTCTGAGAGTGGAGAACCGGACGCATAGCCGAGCGGGTCGACTGGTTGTTGGCCGACGGATTATCTGGGTTTATTTGATTTCGCCGACGATTTGGTCGTTGGACGCATGACGTCGAGCGCTCGCTCGGCCAGATCTGGCCAAACGCCAGCGTCGCTGGCGGCTATTCTAAACCAATCCTTCATGGGTGGCTTGGTTTTGAACGGGGCCAGCAGTTCGAACGTGGTTACCCCTAGGACTCCGACATCGAATCCGGCACCTAGTCGAAACACCATATCGTTGCGCGATCCTCTGAAGGCGAAAACCTTGCCCCGATAGGCGATGGCTGGGTGAGACATCATGCGGCCAGGCTCAACGCCGTCATGGGTCGCCACCATCGTGTCCGAGATCGATTGGAATGCATGATTGGTGTCGATTGAAGCCATGGTGCTGTCCTTAGGATTGTTTTCCCGCCCGGCCCGTTCTACCTTAACTGGACCGACCACGCGTGGTGTCAGGGCCGCCGATGTCTTCATTCGATGGGTTTTCACGAGCGCTGCCCGACTATCTAGGCAAGCTCGCCAAGAACAACAGCAAATCCTGGTTCGATGCGCATAGGGATGAGTATGACCAGTTGCTGATCGAGCCGGCAAAGGCTTTTGTCGAAGCGGTCGGGGCGAGGCTGGAGGGAGAAGTTGCATCGGGCCTGACAGCCAAGCCGGCGGTCAATGGGTCGATCAGGCGGATGAATCGCGATCTCAGATTCTCGGCGGACAAGACGCCTTACAATACTCGTCTACATTTGATTTTCTGGGGCGGGCCAAAGCCTAATCAAGGGTCGGCCTTTCACCTCGTCATCGCGTCTGACCATGTCGGCATTGGTGCCGGCCAGTGGCAGTTTTCCCCGGCACAATTGGCCGCTTACCGTTCGGCCGTCTGCGATCCGGCTAGAGCGACGGCGTTAGAACAGGCCGTCGCCACCGCGCATGATGCCGGGGTTGGCGACCTTCACGGACCGCATCTAAAACGCCCGCCGTCCGGTTTCGAGGCGGCATCTGGATTCGAACACTTACTGCTCAACAAATCGGTCGTGGTGCGTGGCAACATGCCCGATGGTGACCGGATTTTCGGTGCCCAAGCGGTCGATCACACGATTGGGTGCTTCGCCAAGCTGGCACCGCTTCACAATTGGCTGGTCGAGACCATCCCAGACTGACGGTGGTCGGCTATTCGACCTCTTCGTCGGCGTAAACGCCCCACAACGCGTTGCGCGGCAACCAACCGCTATAGCCGGCGGCCTCGAACAGGCAATAGGCGCCATCGGGTGTGGCGGGGCTCGGGCATTCGACGACAGCGCCGAGTACCTGCGGATCGATGCGGGCGATCAGGCCGGCACCTGGCCTTGGGTCGCGCAGCAATTCCAGCGGTTCGTCAACGACTGTGATCGCCGTTCGACGGCCGCTGAGTTGGCTGTGATGGACCCAGCCGCCCTCGCCCTGCCAATCGCGGATTTCTCGCCAATTGTCGAACTCGGAAATGATCTCAACCGGCAAGCCCCGCTGTACGAACACCCACTCGATCGGGTATTGGCGGCCTGGACCGGCTCGCACGTTGGCTTCGTCATTGCGCATGGACGCATATCTGGGCAGCGGCAGGTTCTGGGCGACCGCGTCGCTGGCGAACGCGGTTAGGCCAACGGCAATGGCGATAGCCATTGTCCAGCCTCGCAACCTGCCGATGTTTGCCGATTCGCCCATAGGCGTAGTTCACGGCGTCTTGCGCCTTGGGTCAAGCGCTGGACAGCACCTTGCCACCCTGCTATGGCCGGACATCACTTCAAAGAGGCTGACCGGACAGATGCCAGAGACCAAGCGCCCGTTGGTTATCGTGACGCGCAAGCTGCCCGACGTTGTCGAAACGCGGATGATGGAGCTGTTTCGCACGCGCCTCAATTTGGAGGATCAAGCGCTCGGAGCAACGGGTTTGAAGGAGGCCATCGCCGAGGCGGATGTGCTGGTGCCAACCGTCACCGACAGGATCGACGAGGACGTTCTGTCTGCCGCGGGGCCAAACCTGAAACTGATCGCCAGTTTTGGGACCGGTGTTGATCATATCGACCTTAGAGCAGCGCGGGCGAAGGGACTAACGGTCACGAACACGCCCGGCGTGCTCACCGACGATACCGCGGACATGACCATGGCGTTGATCCTTGCCGTGTCGCGTCGCCTGGTGGAGGGCGAGCGACTGATACGCGGCGGCGATTGGCAGGGCTGGAGCCCGACCTTCATGCTGGGCCACCGATTGAAGGGCAAGCGGCTGGGCATTGTGGGCATGGGCCGCATCGGCCGGGCGCTGGCCAGGCGGGCCAAAGGGTTCGGTCTGTCGATCCACTACCACAATCGCCGGCGCGTGCGTACCGAAGTGGAGCACGAGCTGGAGGCGACTTATTGGGAAAGCCTCGATCAGATGCTGGCGCGTACAGACATCGTGTCCGTTAACTGCCCACGGACGCCCGCGACTTATCATCTTCTCAATGCCCGCCGGCTGAAGCTGATGAAGCGCGATGCCATCCTGGTCAACACGTCGCGCGGTGAGGTGATCGATGAGGGTGCGATGGCGGAACTGCTGCGGCATGGCGAGATTGCCGGCGCCGGGCTGGACGTCTTCGAGAATGAGCCGGCGATCAACCCGCGCCTAATGAAACTGCCCAACGTGGTGCTGATGCCGCATATGGGCTCAGCCACCATTGAGGGGCGCATCGATATGGGTGAGAAGGTGATCATCAATATCCGCGCCTTCACCGACGGTCACGTACCACCGGATCGGGTGATCGATACGGAATTCTGAGGGTTTCAGCCCTTGGGCCTGAGCAGGAAGATAAAACGATGGCCCGCTACGAGGTTGTCTCCCTAAAGTCGCGCCCAGATCTGCGCGACAGGCATATCGGTTTGGGCAGTTCAGCCTGGCCCGAGTTCATGCTGCATGATCCAGTGCTCGACCGGCATTGGGGAAGGCTCTTGAACTGTTTTCCAGACTATCAATTGGCTTTGCTCGACGGCGACGATCTTTTCGCTGTGATGAACACGATCCCTTTGAGGTTCACCGGAGCGCTGAATACGTTGCCGGATAGAGGCGTCGATTGGGGGGCCGAAAAAGGGGTCGCCGATTATGAGAACGGCGATGCTCCCAATTGCGTCATGGGCATCCAGGCGGTGATCGGCAACGACCATAGGGGCAAAGGGCTGAGCGTAGCGTCCGTTGCGGAGATGGTCGTCCTTGCCCGGAATAAGGGACTAGAGCGTGTGATTTTGCCCGTTCGGCCGAACGAAAAGCACCAGTTTCCGCTGATCTCGATGGCGGACTATGTCGCCTGGAAGAATGAAGATGGATTGCCTTACGACGGCTGGCTGCGCGTCCACGCCCGTCTTGGCGGCAGGGTCTATGGTATCTGCCCCGACTCTATGATCATTCCTGGCACGATCGCCAAATGGTCTGAATGGACCGGACTTAAGTTTCCCGGCGATGGGCGGTATTGCGTTCCTGGCGCGTTGGTACCGATCGATGTGGATGTCGGGCGTGATCAGGCGGTGTATCGCGAACCCAATGTCTGGGTCGTTCACGAGGCTAGCGGCACGTCTAGTGGTGAGCCGATAGGTCCTTGATCGTGGCCTTGGGGCCGCAGAGCGGACAGGCCGGATCGCGCGGCACTTGCAGAATGGTAAACCGCATCGACAGCGCATCATAGAGCAGCAGCCGGCCGGACAGGCTTTCGCCCAGATCAAGAACGGTTTTCACCGACTCGACCGCCTGAAGCGATCCGACCACGCCGGCGAGCGCCCCCAGCACCCCCGCCTCCGCGCAGTTGGGTACGGCATCCGGCGGCGGCGGTTCCGGAAAGAGGCAGCGATAGCACGGGTGCGGCGGGCCCTCATGGGCTCGGAAGACGGAAAGCTGACCCTCAAATCGCAATAGGGCGGCGGAGATCAGCGGTTTGCCCGCCAGATAGCAGGCGTCGTTCAGCAGGTAGCGGGTAGCAAAATTGTCGCTGCCGTCGATCACGAGGTCGAAACTCGCGACAAGGTCTGCAGCGTTCGAGACAGTCAGACGGGCACCGATTTCCTCGACAGCGATATCGGGGTTGAGTACGGCGACACGGTTGGCGGCGCTGGTCACCTTAGGCGTGCCCAGGCCGCTGGTGTCGTGGATGACTTGGCGCTGAAGATTTGAAAGATCTACGACATCGTCATCGACGATACCCAGACGACCAAATCCCGCCGCCGCTAGGTACATGAGCAGTGGCGCACCCAACCCGCCGGCGCCCACCACCAGAGCAGAGCTTTGTAGCAGCTTGGCCTGACCGGGGCCGCCTATTTCAGGCAGGATCAGATGGCGGGCATACCGGTCGATCTGGTCGTCTGTCAGGTCCATGCGTGTGTTTTAGGGTGCCCCCGCACGGACCTCAACCAGACGAATTTCGTTTAGAGCACCTACTCCAACCCTTCGAAGAGAGCGGTCGACAGATAGCGTTCTGCGATGGAAGGGATAATCGCGACGATCTGTTTGCCTTCATTTTCCGGCCGTGCGCCGACTTCAAGGGCGGCAGCAAACGCGGCCCCCGACGAGATGCCGGCCGGCAGACCCTCCAACCGCGCGACCTGGCGGGCCGTTTCGAAGGCACGCTCGTTCGAGATCTGGACGACCTCATCGATCACGCCGGTGTTCAGGATGTCCGGAACGAAGCCAGCGCCAATGCCCTGGATTTTGTGGGGGCCCGGCTGACCGCCGGACAAGATCGGGCTGTCTTCCGGTTCGACCGCAATGGCATTGAAGGATGGTTTGCGTGCCTTGATCACCTCCGATACGCCAGTGATCGTGCCGCCCGTGCCGACTCCGGAGATCAGAATATCGACGCCGCCATCGGTGTCTCGCCAGATTTCTTCGGCCGTCGTATTGCGGTGAATCTGGGGATTGGCAGGGTTTTGAAATTGCTGGGGAATGATCGCGTTGGGCAGTTCGGTTACCAGCTCTTGGGCCTTGGCAATCGCGCCATTCATACCCTTGGCGGCCTCGGTCAGGTGTAGCTCGGCACCCAGCAGCTTGAGCATTTTGCGCCGCTCGATCGACATGCTTTCCGGCATGGTCAAAATCAGGCGATAGCCCTTTGCGGCCGCCACGAAGGCGAGAGCGATCCCCGTGTTGCCGGAGGTGGGCTCCACCAGCACGGTTTCGCCTGGCACCGCCGTTCCGCTGGCCTCCAGCGCATCGATCATGGCCAGGCCAATACGGTCCTTGACGCTGGACAGGGGGTTGAAGAACTCAAGCTTGGCCAGGATGTCGGCCTTAACGCCGTACTCCGCTGTCAGCTTTGGGACCCGGACCAACGGCGTGGCGCCGATCGTGTCCAGGATGGAGGCGTAGATCCGTCCCCTGAACTCAGGATTGCCCGGGGGTGCATCGTCCTGCATCGCCACGCTCATATTTACGCTCCTTTTGCTGTAATTCTGATCTAATTCACAAAATCTGCGGTGAATTTATGGATCGCCACCGTCGATGCAAGAGGTTTTGACTGCGACGACTAGATCGACCAGTCGACGGTGGGCACGCCCTCGCGCGCGATGCCGCGTTCGCGAGCGGCTCTGCACAGGTCGTCGATCGAGGTTTGGTCCAACTTGACCATGCAGGATTCCTGCAGATCGTCCCAAATCGGTCTCACCACCTCGCGCCCCAGGCGCGAGCCTGCGGGGTCGTCCGCCGGGTCCTGAGCCGTTTCCATCGCTCTCACCACTCGGACGATATCGCCAAGAGAGATCAGGCGCCTCTCGCGCGCGAGGCGATAGCCTCCCCTTGGTCCTCGCACTCCACTCAGAATGCCGGCGCGAACCAATTGCTGCAGGACTTGCTCCAGATAGCGCCTTGGAATTCCCTGCCGTTCGGTGATTGCGCTGCTTTGCACGGGCTGATCGGCGGCGTGATAGGCGATGTCGACGACGGCCTCGATCGCAAACAGCAGCTTTTTGGACAATCGGAACACTAGACGCTAGCTCCCAAGCCCGGTCGAGCCGAAGCCGCCCGCCCCGCGCGCAGTGTCGTCCAGTTCCGCGACCTCTAGCCAGGCGGCGCGCGCGTGGCGGGCGATCACCATTTGGGCGATCCTCATGCCGCGCTCGATGGTTACGACCGCGTCGCCAAGATTGGCGAGGATCACTTTCACCTCGCCGCGATAGTCGGCATCGATCGTTCCAGGACTGTTCAGAACCGTAACCCCCTGTTTCAAGGCAAGCCCCGACCGTGGGCGAACCTGGGCTTCAAAGCCTGGAGGCAGGGCGATGCTTAGCCCCGACGGCACGAGAGCGCGCTGTCCGGGCGACAGCTCGATAGGGTCGTCGACAGCTGCGAGAAGGTCCATGCCGGCCGACAGTTCGGTGGCATAGGAAGGCAAAGGCAGGTCGGTTCCGTGCGGCAGACGTTTGACGGCCACGGAAATTGGTTGATCGCTCACGAGGCAAAAGGTCCGCGTTCCAGGATGGTTTGCACGAGGCGCCGCCCGACATCGCGCTTGGTCAGGGTTGGCCAGGTTTCAACGTCGTCGTCAGTGATCAGATGGATTGTGTTGTGGTCCCCGCCGAACGTGCCGGACGCCGGCGACACGTCATTGGCCAGTATCCAGTCACAGCCCTTCCGGACCCGCTTGGTCTGGGCCTGGGCGATGACATTCTCCGTCTCCGCCGCGAACCCCACAACGAGCGTTGGTCGTTTCTCACCGTTGGCGGAGAGGGTGGCAAGGATGTCCGGGTTTTCTGTCAGCATCAAAGACGGGATGGCCCGATCCTCTGATTTCTTGAGCTTGTGATCGGCAGCGTCGGCCACGCGCCAGTCGGCAACAGCGGCTGCGCAAACCGCGATGTCGGCGGGCAGAACTGCCTCGCACGCAGCCAGCATTTCGGCCGCCGTTTCCACGGGGACAGTCTTCACGGCTGGCGGCGGCGCCAAATCGACAGGGCCGGTGACCAGCGTGACATCCGCGCCGGCCCGGGCCAGTTCGGCCGCGATCGCATGGCCTTGTCTGCCGGAGGATCGATTGGCGATGTACCGCACGGGGTCGATCGGTTCGTGAGTCGGTCCGCTGGTGACCAGGGCATGTTTTCCAGCTAGCGGACGCCCTGCAGTTTCGAATGACGCTTCGATCGCTGCAACGATTTCAAGCGGTTCGGCCATGCGCCCGGGACCGTACTCGCCACAGGCCATGTCGCCTTCGTTGGGCCCGACAAATGCGACGCCTCTTTCATGCAGGGTCGAGAGGTTTGCCTGGGTTGCCGGATGTTGCCACATGCGGACATTCATGGCCGGCGCAGCCAGCACCGGCGTATCGGTCGCCAGCAGGACCGTTGCTGCCAGATCGTTGGCCATGCCAGTGGCCATGCGGGCCAAGATATCGGCACTCGCCGGCGCAACGACCAGCAGATCGGCATCGCGAGAAAGCTGGATATGACCCATCTCGGCTTCGTCGGTCAGCGAGAACAGGTCGGTATAGACCTTGTCCTCGGTCAGCGCGCCGACCGAAAGCGGGGTGACGAATTGCTCGCCCGCCTTCGTCAGGATCGCCCGCACCTCGGCACCGCGCTTGCGCAGACACCGCGTCAGTTCCAGCGTCTTATAGGCAGCGATACCGCCTGAAATGATTAGCAGAATGCGCTTTCCACGCAACATGTGGGGAAATCCCGCCAAAAGAACACTTAAGTTTGCGGGAATTAGACTAGGGCACCGTCAACCTGTCGGCAAGCCCGCACCGTTGACTTACGATGACCTATGTCGAGTGTCAGTTCCCTTCCAGCGCGTCACCGGTGTCGCGGATATCCTGGCCGATGCCGCGAATGGTGTTGTCGCAAGCGCTAAGACCGATCGAGCCGACGATCAGGGCTAGCAGGATTGAACCGGTGGACAAAAGCCGTTTCATGGGTGCTCCTCCATCACTTCGCCTGACGTCCCCTACCAAGCTAGCGCGATCCAATCAGACCCGCCACCCGCTGTGGATCGCCACGATTCCGGCAGACATGTTGCGCCAGCGTGATTTTGCAAAGCCGGCCTCGCCCATGCGCCCGGCGAGCTCCTGCTGGGTGGGAAACCGGCGAATGCTCTCGACCAGATACTGGTAACTGTCCCGGTCGCGGGCAACAACCTCACCTAAACGTGGGATCACCGTCTGGGAGTAAAGATCGTAAGCGCGGCGCAAGACCGGAACGACGACGTGGCTGAATTCCAGGCACAAGAATCGTCCGCCCGGTTTGAGGACGCGCCGCGCTTCCGCCAGCGCATCGTCTATATGTGTGACGTTTCGCAGCCCGAAAGCAATCGTGTAGGCATCGACCGAACGATCGGCAATCGGCAGCGCCTCGGCATTGCCGACGACCAGGTCCAGCCCTTGGACGAGGCCTCGATCGAAAGCCCGATCCCTGCCGACACGAACCATCGCCTCGGTCAAGTCGCAGATGGTTACATTGGCGCCCGGCGCCCGGTCCATCAGGCGAAATGCGATGTCGCCGGTGCCACCGGCAACGTCAAGCAGCTGTTCGCCGGCCCGTGGCCGTACCTGATCGACAAATCGCGCCTTCCAGGCCCGGTGGATGCCCCCGCTCATTAAATCGTTCATGATGTCGTAGCGGCGGGCGACGCTGTCGAAGACGCCGTGAACGCGCCTCGTCTTGTCGTCCGGGGCGACCTCGACGTCACCGAACCAGCCGGCTTCGCGGTTATGCGTTGGGGTGCCTTCAACCATCGGCCGAGACCATAGCGCCGGCCCCTACTTCTTGCTATAGCCCGCGACGCAATGCCCGAACTTCCTGAAGTCGAAACCGTCCGTCGAGGGCTGGCTGCTAAGCTGACCGGCCGCCGGTTCGTCGAGGTCGACCAAAGGCGGCCGAACCTTCGCTATCCTTTGCCGGAAAGGCTTGTGGATCGGGTCGTAGGGCGCACGGTGGAGACCATTGATCGCCGCGCGAAATACCTTCTGCTCAAGCTTGATGACGGAATGGTTCTTGTCATCCATCTCGGCATGTCCGGCCGCATGATGTTGGCGGAAGAGCGCTCGGAGCCTGGCCCCCACGACCATCTGATTTTCGAGACCGACGACGGAACCGTGGTGACGTTCAACGATGTCAGGCGGTTCGGTATGGTCGATTTGGTCTCGTCCAACGCATTGGAGGCCTATCCGGCGCTTGCATCGCTGGGCCCCGAGCCGCTAGGGGACGCGTTTACGCCCCAGACGCTATCGGATCGTTTGGCCGGAAAACGGACACCGGTCAAGGCAGCGCTTCTGGACCAGAGGAACGTAGCGGGCTTGGGTAACATCTATGTCTGCGAGGCCTTGTTCGACGCCGGCATCTCGCCGCGACGCCTTGCAAAGACGGTTGTGGGCAAGCGCGCCGAGCGGCTGGTGCCGGCCATCAAGGATGTGTTGACCCGCGCCATCGACGCCGGCGGCTCCTCGTTGCGCGACTATGTCCAAGCGTCGGGCGAGTTAGGCTATTTTCAGCATGAGTGGGCGGTCTATGGCCGCGAAGGAGAACCCTGCCGCGGTTGCGATTGCGATTGGCGTACAAATGGCGGTGTGGCGCGGCTGGTTCAGTCCAACCGATCGACTTTCTATTGTCCGCGCCGGCAGAGTTGAACCCGTCTGGCCTTCGCTGGGGGCTCGACGGACGCTGCATCGCCGCTTAGGGTACGGCGCGATCGCGCTAGGCTGGTGGCGGCACTCGTGCCGATGCCAATGATGAAATCTGGAGTTCCTATGTCTTACGACACGTTGATTGTCGAAAACCGCGGTAAGGTCGGTCTTATCACCCTCAACCGCCCTAAGGCGCTAAATGCGCTGAATGGGGCGCTAATTGGCGAGTTGAATCAGGCCCTCGATGGCTTTGAGGCTGACGATGGTGTCGGGTGCATCGTGATCACCGGCTCCGAGAAGGCTTTTGCCGCCGGCGCCGATATTAAGGAAATGGCCTCGCGCAGTTTCATTGATGTGTTCAGTGCCAACTTCATCGCCGATTGGCAGCGCGTTACCGAATGCCGCAAGCCGGTAATCGCTGCGGTCGCTGGCTATGCCTTGGGCGGCGGCTGCGAACTGGCGATGATGTGTGACTTCATCCTGGCGGCGGACACTGCAAAGTTCGGCCAACCGGAAATCACGATCGGCACCATCCCCGGTTCGGGGGGAAGCCAGCGTTTGACGCGCTTCGTCGGCAAGTCCAAGGCGATGGAGATGTGCCTGACAGGCCGCATGATGGACGCTGATGAGGCGGAGCGTTCCGGGCTCGTTAGCCGCATCGTGCCGGCGGCCGACCTGGTCGATGAGGCGATCAAAGTTGGCGAGCGCATTGCCGACATGTCGCGCCCGATGGTGGCAATGGCGAAGGAGGCGGTAAACCGCGCCTATGAAACGACCTTGGCCGAGGGGGTTTTGTTCGAGCGGCGGCTGTTCCACGCCACCTTTGCCACCGAAGACCAAAAGGAAGGCATGGCCGCCTTCGTCGAGAAGCGCCAGCCGGACTTTAAGAACACTTAGGTCCGAGAATCTTCGCGAGCCTAGTTTTCATGACTGTGCGGAGCCCCCAGAGCCGCCGTGAAGGTCTTGTGGATCGGCCGTTGAGTCCTTGCTTGACGTTCCGGTATCTCGAGACTATATACCGCGCTCGTTTTGGGCCGGACGCGGCCCGCAACTCAAGTGTTTGATTCAAAGGTTTTGTAATGGCCAATCATGCTTCCGCCAAAAAGCGCATTCGGCAGACCGCTCGCCGCACTTCGGTAAATCGCGCGCGGATGAGCCGCATTCGGACGTTCACCAAGCGTGTGGAATTGGCGCTTGAGGCAGGCGACAAGGAAGCAGCGCAGGCCGCCTTGAAGGCGGCCCAGCCAGAGTTGCATCGCGGCGTTTCGAAGGGCGTGCTTCATAAGAATACAGTCGCGCGCAAATTGTCCCGGCTGTCGGGGCGCATCAACGCGCTTTAGAAGCCAACAACACCGCGAAGACAGGGCCGGGCACGAGGCTGCCACGGCCCTTTTTGATGTCTGAATGCCGGCTCTGGTGCCTTGCTGAAGGCCGGAACTGGCGGATTCCCTGGCGATGATCTCAACTCTCCGATGGGACAACCCGCCTCGTGGTCGACCTCGGCGATGATGCATGAATGACACAACCGCGAACGATTTTTGCTTTTTTGCGACGGTCCTGTTTTGTTCGGTTGTCTGCTCACCTCGGCACGAGTACACTACCCATCCTGGTAATAAAAATAACACCTCGTTGGGGAGCGCAGTGTTTAGATGTGTGAAGTTTCGGTTAAACCAGCCAGAAAACAAGGAAAGGGCGATAGGTTAATTCATTTTTATTAACGCGTTATCGCTTTTTTCTCAGGTAACTTCATCTTTTTTTGTTGTTTACTTATCTCAAGGGGTTTTCTCTTGAGAGGGCGGGGGATTGTTGTCTTTAGGGTCGGCGGCCTGGTCAGCGCCGAATAGTTGTGAAAATGGGGCGGACAAGGGCGGGTCGGTGCCTTCTAAGGGCTGACCCGCGGTGGCGGAGGCGGCAGCATGACGGATTTGGGCATGGGTTTGAACGACGGTGGAAAACGTGGCAGCAGCAGTATTGACCAACAATGGATTCGGGTAAGGGCGCGGCTTCGTGGCGAGGTCGGTGAGGCGGCTTATAAGAGCTGGCTGAAACCCCTCACCTTGGCTGGATACGAGGACGGCGTCGTCCAGATCGCGGTGCATACGCGCTTCATGCGCGATTGGGTTGTGGCCCATTTTGCCGATCTCATTAAGTCGCTGTTCGCTGAAGAGAACGGGAATGTGCATTCGGTTGAGTTCATCGTTCATGACGGCAAAGGCAGCAGCCTTCAGGAACCCAATCGACCCGAGCCGACTTTGAATGGAGGTACGACGGAAGCCGTGGACCCGCCGCTCATGTCATTGCAGCTGGAGGATTACGGGGCACCGCTCGACCCGCGTTACAGGTTTGAGGACTTTGTTGTCGGCAAGCCGAACGAGTTGGCTTATGCCGCCTCCCGGCGCATCGCGGACGCGACCACCGTTCAGTTTAATCCATTGTTCCTTTATGGTGGCGTCGGGCTTGGCAAGACCCACCTGATGCACGCGATCGCCTGGCATATCCGGGCCAAGCACCCTGAGCGGCAGGTGCTGTGCATGTCGGCCGAGAAGTTCATGAATCACTTCATCCGGGCACTGCGCTTCAAGGATACGGTCAGCTTCAAGGATATGTTTCGGTCGGTCGACGTGTTGATGATCGACGATCTCCAATTCATATCAGGCAAGGAGTCTACGCAGGAGGAATTCTTCCACACCTTCAACGCGCTGGTTGACCACAATCGGCAGGTCATCGTCTCGGCCGACAAATCGCCGACCGATTTGGAAGGGATGGAAGAGCGGCTGCGGTCGCGCCTGGGCTGGGGGTTGGTGGCGGATATTCATCCGACCACCTACGAGCTTCGGCTCGGCATCCTGCAGGCCAAGGCCGAGCAACACCCCGCAACCCCAGTACCGCCCAAGGTCCTGGAGTATCTGGCCCATAAGATCGTCAACAATGTGCGCGAGTTGGAAGGGGCGCTGAACAGGCTGATCGCCACGGCCGAATTGGTCGGCAGAGAGATCACCCTTGAATCCACCAACGAGCTGCTGCACGACGTCCTTAGGTTGTCCGACAGGCGGGTGACCATCGATGAGATCCAGCGTAAGGTGGCCGAGCATTTCAATATTCGTGTCGCCGATATGCATTCGGCGAGACGAGCCCGATCGGTGGCGAGGCCGCGCCAAGTCGCCATGTACCTCTCCAAACAATTGACCCCGCGATCGCTCCCGGAAATCGGGCGGAAGTTTGGGGGCAGGGATCATACGACAGTCATCCACGCGGTGCGCAAGGTCGAAGAGCTTTGTTCGGCGGATAGATCTTTCTCAGAGGAAGTAGATCTACTCAAACGGATGCTGCAGCCTTAACAGGCGGCGGGCGGCTTTCGGCCCGTTACCTGGGCGTGGCAAGCGCCGTTGCCGCGCCCCGCTAGACGTTGTTACAGCGCCGATTGGGCCGTGCGCGTGCAGCTCTATTCCATCGAACGGCAAGCCTGGCTCATAACCAGCTTGGGCCGAATTCTTGACCCATGCCGTCTTTACGAAAAAGCTTAATTTCTAAGGGCTTTTGGATATAATCCGTCTCCGGATTCCCGGACCGTTCGGCGCCGTACGTGATTCGCGGCGGCGTGTGGGCGCCAAAACGCTCCTACCTAGACGGAAAGCCCTTGGATCACCGGACGCCCGGTGGGTTTCGCCGCCCCTGGACGCCCCCAAGAAAAGACGACGATCGCCGTTATGAAGCTCACGATAGAACGCGCTATTCTGCTGAAATCGCTTGGCCATGTGCAAAGCGTGGTTGAGCGCCGAAATACCATTCCGATCCTGGCCAATGTGATGATCCGGGCCGAAGCTGGCCGGCTGAGCCTGACGGCGACAGATATGGATCTCGAAGTCGTGGAATCCGTTGCGGTGGACGTCCAGACGGACGGAGCCACCACGGCGCCAGCCCACACGTTGTACGACATCGTGCGCAAACTTCCGGAAGGCAGCCAGGTTGAGCTCGCGTTTGACAGTGCCGCCAATGCGATCTCCTTGCGCGCCGGCCGATCCCGCTTCCGGCTTGGCTGTCTGCCCGTCGCCGATTTTCCGACCATGGCTGGCGGGGACATGACCCATCAATTCACGCTGACAGCTGCGGATCTTAGCGGGTTGATCGAACGCACGCGCTTTGCCATCTCGCTGGAGGAAACGCGGTATTATCTGAACGGCATCTATTTTCACGCCGCCAGTGACGATACGCCAATGCTGCGGGCCGTCGCGACGGACGGTCACCGGCTTGCCCGCGTCGAAATGGTGCTGCCGGCGGGCGCCGAGCAGATGCCGGGCATCATCGTGCCGCGCAAGACGGTTAACGAGCTCTACCGGCTGATCGAGGAGACGGATTCGGACATCAAAATCGCCCTCAACGATACTAAGATCCAATTCCTGTTCGGGGATGTGGTTCTCACGTCCAAGCTCATCGACGGCACCTTTCCGGATTACGAACGCGTTATTCCAGCAGCGAATGACAAGACCATGGAAGTGCAAGCGAAGGAATTTGCCGAGGCCGTGGACCGGGTATCGACGATTGCGACCGAGAAAAGCCGGGCGATCAAGCTGGCCTTGGCCGACGGCACGCTCACCCTGTCGGCGACAAGCTCAGAACAAGGCAGCGCGACGGAGGAGCTGGAGGTCGCGTTTGACGCCGATGCCTTGGAAATCGGGTTCAACGCCCGATATCTTTTAGATATCACGCAGCAGCTTGAGGGCGACGGTGCGCGCTTTGTCATGGCGGATGCCGCATCGCCGACGATTATTCGCGATGTTGCCGACCCGAGCGCGCTTTACGTGCTGATGCCCATGAGGGTTTGACCCTCACGTGGGATTGGCGCTGGCGCCGGGGCTTGGCTCGACCTACGCGCCCCAGTCGGTTGCGATGAATTCGGTCGGAACAAACAAGGTCACCGTCGAACGGCTGACGGTCAGTGATTTTCGGTGCTATCGCGCAGCGGAAATAGCCCCGGCTGGCAGGCCAGTAGTTCTGACGGGCCCAAACGGGGCTGGAAAGACAAACTTGCTGGAGGCTGTGTCGTTTTTGGCCCCAGGTCGGGGTCTGAGACGCGCATCGCTGGCCGACGTAGCGCGACGCGGGGCCTCGGCGGAAGGCCCTGCACCCTGGGCTGTCTCGGCCAGGCTGGGTACGATAACCGGTGCAGTAACGGCGGGAACGGGCTTGGACCCCAGCGCGTTGCCCGGAACTGTGCGCCGGGTGGTGCGGATCGATGGTCAAACGGCGTCGAGCCAGGTCGAACTTGGCGAGTTGATCGTGGTGCAATGGCTAACGCCGCAGATGGACCGCCTTTTCCTCGACGGTCCGGCGGGTCGCAGACGGTTTGTTGACCGGATGGTCTATGGCATGCAGCAGGGCCATGCGGCTGCGCTGGCCGCCTATGACCAAGCTATGCGCGAGCGTACCAAGCTGCTGAAAGAGGGGCGGGGGGACGATCGGTGGCTCACCGCGCTTGAGGATGTAATGGCCACCGATGGCGTGGCGGTCTCTGCCGCGCGCCTGTCGGCGATCGATCGGCTTGTACGTGCTGCACGCGTGCGGACGGATACGGTCTTTCCGACGGCCGATTTGGCTGTGACCGGGACGGTAGAGGCCTGGCTGGCCGACCGACCGGCCGTGGAGGCGGAGGATGCGCTGCGCGATTTGTTGCGCGAAAGGCGGCCGATCGATGCCGCGGCTGGTGCCGCGACCGAAGGTCCGCACCGCAGCGATGTGGAGGTGCGCCATCGCGCCAAGGATATGCCGGCGTCCCAATGTTCTACCGGAGAGCAAAAGGCGCTGCTGATTGGTCTCATCTTGGCCAACGCCCGTGTCACCGAGGCCGAGAGGGGGACACCGCCGGTCCTTTTGTTGGACGAGGTCGCTGCCCATTTAGACGAAGGGCGCCGCCGGGCGCTGTTCGCCGAGCTTGAGGACCTAGGCGGTCAGGCCTGGCTGACTGGGACCGATCGGTCGCTGTTTGAAGGAATGGCAGCAGACACGCTCTGGGTCGGCGTTGACGATGGGCAGTTGAAGGTTGAGATCGGCTGATCTTGGCCGAAACGATTTTGTAGAGTGAATAACGGCAGAACTGCTAGGATTAGGTATGGTTGAACCGATTCCCGCCGGTACGGAGAGCGCTGCCTCCGACCCCGCATATGGCGCGGATTCCATCAAGGTGCTGCGCGGCCTGGAGGCCGTACGCAAACGGCCGGGCATGTATATCGGCGATACCGATGACGGCTCCGGCCTGCACCATATGGTGTACGAGGTCGTCGACAACGCGATTGACGAGTCGCTTGCCGGATACTGCGACACGGTTGAAGTGATTCTGAACCCCGATGGCTCAGTGACCGTCACCGACAATGGTCGCGGCATTCCGGTCGACATCCACAAAGAGGAAGGGGTTAGTGCCGCCGAGGTCATCATGACCCAGCTTCATGCCGGCGGTAAGTTCGACCAGAACTCCTACAAGGTATCCGGCGGCCTCCACGGTGTCGGCGTGTCGGTGGTTAACGCGCTTTCGAGCTCGTTGGAAATGACCATTTGGCGCGACGGCAAGACCTGGTCGATGCGTTTTGTTGATGGCGAGGCTGAAGACCGGCTGTCAGTTGTCGGCGATGCCCCCGTGGTCAACGGTGAGGCGAAGACAGGAACGTCGATCTCGTTCACGCCGTCGCCGGCAACCTTCACCATGCTCGACTTCGATCTGTCGACGCTGGAGCATCGGCTGCGTGAACTGGCGTTCCTAAACTCCGGCGTCACCTTGGTCCTGACCGATGATCGGGGTGTCGAGCCCAAGCGCATCGAAATGCACTATGAGGGCGGGTTGGAGGCCTTCGTGGGCTATCTGGACAAGTCCAAGACCCCCGTTCACCGTCCGGCGATTACCATGTCGGCCGAACGGGACGGCATCACCGTGGAACTGGCCATGCAATGGACTGACAGTTTCCACGAAACCATGCTGTGCTTCACCAACAACATTCCGCAGCGGGATGGCGGTACGCACTTGGCCGGCTTCCGTGGTGCGCTGACCCGTCAGGTCAACGCCTATGCTGCCTCGTCCGGCCTCGCCAAACGTGAGAAGGTCTCGCTTTCCGGCGACGATGCGCGCGAAGGACTGACCTCCGTGCTCTCTGTGAAAGTGCCCGATCCCAAATTCTCCAGCCAGACCAAGGACAAGCTGGTGTCGTCTGAGGTCAGGCCGGTGGTCGAGAATATCGTCAACGAGGCGCTCGGCACGTGGTTTGAGGAACACCCGGCCGACGCCAAGCGGATCGTCCAAAAGATCGTAGAGGCCGCAGCTGCGCGTGAAGCAGCGCGGAAGGCGCGTGAGCTGACGCGCCGGAAATCAGCCCTCGATATCGCCTCCCTGCCCGGCAAGCTGGCCGACTGCCAAAACCGCGATCCGGCGGAGAGCGAGTTGTTCCTGGTCGAGGGCGATTCCGCTGGCGGTTCCGCCAAGCAAGGTCGGGACCGCAAGTTCCAGGCAATTTTGCCGCTGCGCGGCAAGATCTTGAATGTGGAGCGGGCACGGATCGACAAGATGCTGTCCAGCGCGGAGATCGGCACGCTGATCACCGCTTT
>JBCCER010000022.1:0-35264 GCA_039030175.1 Pseudomonadota bacterium | reverse complement strand
CAACACGGCCCGGCTTTGGGACGCCGATACAGGCGCGCGGATTGCTGTCCTGCTCGGCCACGAGGGTGAGATTATCAACGCGGTTTTCTCTCCGGAGAGTTCCATGGTTGCAACTTTGTCTTCAGACGACACCGCGCGACTCTGGGATGCGGAAACTGGGCAAGCACGGTCAGTCCTGCGGGGCCATTCCGACACGGTTTCCAACGCGGCATTCTCAGCGGACGAAAGCCGCATCGTAACCACGTCGTGGGACGACACCGCACGCATTTGGGATACGGTAACGGGGGTCGAGCTTGCGGTGCTTAGCGGCCATGACGACAATGTCGCCGATGCCGATTTCTCGCCAGATGGTCAGTCCGTGGTAACCGCCGGGTTCGACGATACGGCCCGCCTGTGGGACGCTGGGGATGGGGCGGAGATAATTGAGTTCGGCGATCTCATCGAAGTCGGCCCGACGATCGCCTTATCGCCGGTCGGCGATAGGATCGTCACCGCGGGTGAATACAACATCGCCCTGGTTTCGGACCTTGTCGACGGCGTTGTGCTGGCCGAACTCGCTGGCCATACCGCCCCGATGACAACGGCGGTCTTCTCACAGGATGGGGAACTGGTCGCAACGGGCGCCCAAGACGACTCGGTGCGCATTTGGAACGCTGAAACCGGTGATCAGATAACCCTTCTGGAGACAAGCGAAGACGAGAACGTCACTTCCGCAGCTTTTGCCCCGGACGGGAGCCTGCTAGCCACTACCGCGGTGTCCGCAGAAACCACGTTAGGCAACGACGTTCGGCTTTGGAATCTGGCCTCTGGCGAGCAGTCCGCGAGCCTTCAGGGACATGAAGATACCGTGACAGATGTGGTTTTCTCGCCCGATGGACGCCAAATCGCGACGATTTCGCGAGATCATACGGCGCGTTTGTGGGATGCCGAAACGAGCGACGAGCTGCACGCGCTTGAAGGACATGAAGCCAACCTGACCGGCGTATTTTTCTCGCCGGACGGAACCAGGCTTCTGACCACTTCTCAGGACCACACGGCGCGACTCTGGGACACTGAGACCGGCGCCGAGGTCGCACTGCTTGACGGCCATAGTGCGACTGTTTCCGCCGGCTCGTTCTCGCCAGACGGAATCCTGGTCGTTACGGCATCGGTAGATGGTACCAGTCGGATTTGGAGCAGCGAGACAGGCGTTGAACTCCTGCGGTTGTCTGGGCACGATCGGACCGTACATACCGCTACGTTTTCGCCGGATGGCAATCGAATAGTGACTGCCTCATCGGATGAAACAGTCCGGCTATGGGATGCAGATTCTGGATCGTCGATTGCAATCTTGCGAGGCCACCGGACACCGGTATTGTCTGCGGCGTTCGCGCAGGACGGCGCATGGATCGTGACCGCGTCGCGCGATCATACGGCCCGCGTTTGGCGCCATTTCAGGACCATGCAAGAGCTTTGGGAACATGCCGACATGATCGTCGACCTGTTGGAGCCGCTCTCGCTGGAAGAGGAATGCGAATACAATTTACGTGTCGACTATTGCGACAACGACGATAACGCGCCCATCGAGCAGGCGGCGGTGCCGGAATCCGACGAGGTGACGACTGAATGAGCGTCGAAAAAATCCCAGACGATGATGGGTCGAAGCTGCTGCGGCTCTACCTCTACTATGCCGGCCAAACGGAGAGCCTGGTTAACAGGCGTGGCGCCAATAGCCGCTACTTCTTGACGGTCAATGCCGGCCTATCGAGCCTCACAGGACTGATGCTGGAGTTGGAGCCTGGCGGCAAGCTGTGGCTGGCAATTCTGCCCGTTGCCGGAATTGTCGTATGTGCCGTTTGGTGGCTGCTCACCCGTTCATACCGGATCTTGACCAAGGCCAGGTTTGACGTAATCACCGAGATCGAAACGCGACTGCCGGCAGCGCCCTATACGGACGAATGGCAGATGATCAAGAAGGGGCCGGCCTACAGCGAGTACAAATCGATCGCAAGGCAAGAGGCGATCGTTCCTCTTATCTTCGTCGCGCTTTATTTGATCTTTCTGATCGCCATCATTGTGATGTGACACCCGGCTTTTTGTTGCCGGCGTCTACAGTTGGAAGAACGGCGCGTTTTGAGGCTGGTTCCAGAGCGACACCATGGTTTGATCGGCCTTGCAAAGGGATAGAGAAAAACCGCCCATCTCCTGCGTGGTAACATAGGTACCGACCAAGGGGTCAGCAGCGAGTTGAACCCCCCGTTCGTCCAAACATTGGGCGAACTTTCGGAAGACGATAAATAGCTCCATTAAGGTGGTGCCGCCCATACCGTTGACCATCGCAAGCACCTGGTCGCCCTGTCGGAACGGCAAGTCATCCAAAATCTTGCCAGCCATGAAATCGACGATCTCGTCTGCCGAGCCAGCAGGAAGACTCGCCATGCCCGGTTCGCCGTGCACGCCCATGCCGACAAACACCTCATTCTCCGGCAGGGTGAACATCGGCAGTCCGGTCAGGGGGGAAACGCCAGGTGTCAGCGATGCCGCCAGTGTGCAAGTAACATCGCGAACGGACTCCCCAAGCGCCTTCAACTCCTGCAGGCCAGCTCCCTGCTCTGCGCGTGCACCGACGATCTTATAGATGAAGGTCGTGCCGGGCCCGCCGCGCCGCCTGTCGAGTTGGTCGCGAGGACCGGTCGAAATGTCGTCATACATCCATAGGGTCTCAACCTCCGAGCCAGCTTCGCGCGCTAAATCGGCACCAGCCTCGCCATTCATGACGTCGCCTGCATGGTTGGAGATCAGCAATAGAACACCGGCACCACCGTCGGCCGCGCGAATTGCGTCGCAGACCAGCTCCGGCGGCGGGGCCGCAAATATGTCGCCGACAGCATTGGCATCCAACATGCCCTCGCCCACCCAGCCGACGGCAATCGGCTCGTGACCGGAGCCGTTACCAATCACCAACCCGACTTTTCCCGGAGCCTTGGGGGTATGTCGAACCACGACCCTCGGATTGCCCGCCCAGCGTTTGACATGATTCGGGCGAGACCGGATGAAGCCGTCAATCATTTCGTCGACCGCGTTGTCGACGTTATTCAACATCTTTTTCATAGGTCAGCCTTTGCTTGCGAACCATCGCCCGTCTCGGAGCTCGTCCAGACATCAGCCAGTGTCTTAAGGATTATCGCGACCGACCTTGCACCCGGGTCAACATGCCCGCGTCCACCGTCAGCGACATAGCGTGCCCGGCCCTGGGTGGCCGCCATCTCTTTAGTGGCTGCTGACCCATCCTCAGCCGCGCGCACTGCGCTCAACAATGCGGCTTCTGTTTGATCGCCGTCAAACGCCTCTGCGGCTGGCGCCAAAGCGTCAAGCATGGTCTTGTCGCCAGGATTAGATCGGCCGAAGCGCGAAATTTGTTCCACCGCCTTGGCTAGGCCTTCGCCTACTGCTGAAATCGAAATATCTGATACCCCGGTCGCCAGCCCGATGCTCTTGAATATCTGGGCGAAGAGCAGACCGCCCGCGCCACCCGAAGATCGTTGAAATGCATCACCGGCAACCGCAAAGACCTCGCCTGCGGTTTCAGCGTTCGCCGTGTTTACGGCTTGGGCAGCAGCAGTCATGCCGCGATGGATCGTGGTTCCGTGATCGCCGTCGCCGACGGCAGCGTCTAGCGCATTCAACTCATCTGCTGAACTGGCAAAGCGTTGATCCAGCCGATTAATGAGCTCCACCGCTTGTTCGCGGCTCAACGACGTGGTCATCCGAACACCGAGCGCAGATGGGTCAACGCAGCCTTGGCGGCCTCATCCGGACCGGGTTCGATGGCGCGCCACGTACTCAAGTCCCCGCTGACATTGACGTCGGGCAAGATGAACATTTCCGTGGTGATCCAGCCTTCATAGCCGATCTCATCAAGTGCCTTGGCCTGGGCCGCGAAGTCGATCAAACCGCCGCCCGGGGCGCCCCGATCATTGTCGGTTGCGTGGAAGTGGCACAGCCATTGACCGGTTTGCTTGATGGCATCGGCTGGAATGACCTCCTCAATGTTCATGTGGTAGGTGTCCAGCAAGACGCCGACATGGCTGGAGCCGATTTCCTTGCAAAGTTCGGTTGCCTGCCCTGCCGTGTTGACCAGATCGGTCTCGTAACGGTTGATGGCTTCGACACCGAGCTTGACGTTCACCGCCTCCGCGTCACCTGCCACTGCCGCAAGACCGTCGCGCGCCCAGGCCACGCGATCCGTTCGTTTGCCTGGCGCCACGACACCCCAAGCACCATAGATCACACCGCACAGCTGCCTGCTGCCCAGTCGCGCTGTCACGTCGATCGCTGATCGCAAAGCATCGACCCCAGCCGCTCGTATCGCAGGGTCGTCGCTAGCAAGATCGGTTGGAGGGCCAAGGCCAGTGGTACATGTGGCCTGCAGCCCCATGGCGCGAATGGCCTCGCCGGTGGCCTCCGGCGCCTCAGCGACATTGCCCAACAGCGAAATCTCAACGCCGTCATAGCCGATTGCCTTCGCCCGCTCGGCATAGGGCAAGATGTCGTCGGACCAGTCGCGGGTCCAAAGCGCTAGGTGAACGCCAATCTTGACCATATCAGTGCTCGTTCTGTTCGAAGGGCTCGGCAGCGAGGTAGGGGGTATAGGGCACGCGCTTCAACAAGCGCTGACCGGTCCAGGAGGCGAACTCGATGAGCGCTGCCGAATGATGGCCAGGCACCAAGATGAAATGATGTTCCAACCCATGCGTCATCGTCGTCTGAACGACATCGAGAATGGAGGCGGGCTCGCCGGCAATATCGAAATCACGGACCCAGCCGCGGCACCCGGTAAAGCCGGTAGGCGTGCGCTCCTCGACGCGCGCCTGCATCGTGAACAGGGCACCGGCGTTTTCGCCGACACGGAAAGCCGTGATCGGCCCATCGCGGAACACCAGGTCCGATATCGCGCCGAATCTGGCCCCCTCCGGATCGCTGCGACCCAGCATCGGATGATTAATCCATCGAGCGCCATTCTCGTCAGCCAGATAGAGCGGCCCGCCCCCGCCGTGCCACATCAGCAGCGAACCGTCTTCGGTATCTGGATCTGTTGTGTCGAGCAGATATCCGGGCCGGCCGGCCAGCGACAGCCCGACAAGCTGCGAAACCGATCCTAGGACATCGCCTTCGCTGGCAATGGGCAGATCATACTTCTCTTCGGCCCAGGTAAACGCGGCACCAGGATGCAGGCCTGGATACTCCTGCAAACGCGGCCAATCGCTGACGGCAAGGGCCTTGTAGTCACCGTCCGTCGCCATGTCATGAAGCGCGAGAGCCATGCAGGCCGACATCATCATATGGTCGTCGGTGACGCCATCGGCGCGCGCAGCCTGCAGCATTGCACTGCACTCCGCAGAGACCCGGTTGTCATCAAGACCATCTAGGCGGGACGTGAACTCGTCCATGTCATGGTAGACGACATCGACCCCCAGACGCTCATGCAACGCGTTGGTCGAAACCTCCATGTTGTAGAAGGTCTGTGCCAATCCGCCGACGACACCTATTCTTGCGCCCTCAAGCATCTTTATCGCCTGAAGCGCAGATACGGTCGCCGAAAACCGATCGAAAAAGAGGCTGGAGCCCGGCGCACCGAAATACCATTGCACCGGCGCCTCTCCGAGATCGCGAACGCGCCGCGCGATCGACAGGCTCATGTTTAGCGAAACGTAATTGTTGAGCTTGACGTCGCCCTCGCGCACGGGCTCGGGCGTTGCCCAAAACCCTGCCCGCATGCCCGACGCCGCCACCGCCCTCGCCACATCGCCCATTGTGAATCCGCCATGCAGCAACAGCACAAAGTCCGCGCCAGCGGCCCTGCAGCGATCTAGGCAGGCAATGGTCTGCCGCCCATCCATTGGAATCTCGGATTCGACATGCAAACTGAATCCCAACGAGTCTTCCAGGCGGCCCAACTCGGCTTCAGCGTTATCGAATACACCAAATTCGTCTGGGAAATAAGTCGGCAATGATGCCTTGATTAGGGCAACGGTCGGTTTGATGTTTGTTGTCATCCAGCTACCCATTGCACGGGTTCGACCGGCAAGACTTCGCGCCGCGTCGGTCGCAGTTCGAAACTCACCTTGCCAGTGCGAAACAGTTCCTCATAGAACACGATTGTCTCGTCCTCATCATACGCTATGCAGGCCTGATTGAGGATCGGCTTGTCCTGCTCGATCTCCAGCAGGGCGGCCACATGTTTTGGCGCGGCAAGAGAACCTATCTCTTCGCTGGCCCAGGCCCAATCTAGCCCAAAGCGCTGCTTGAGAATTCGAAGCATGGATTGCTCAGGTCCTTCCTCAGGAAAATCCTTCGGTTCGGCTGACCTGGCTAGTCTCAAAGGCAACACAGTGCGAACCAACATGACCGGCCGCTGATCGACGCAGCGCAGCCGCTCGATGCACAGCAGTTCCGGTTCGTTGCGGAGTAGCGCCGGCAGATGCGCTCCACGGCCCTCACCCCCGTTCAACTTGGTCAAGGCGACCAATCGAGAGGTTGGCGTCTTACCGGTCTTGAAGACCGCATCGGTAAAGGACGAAAGACAGTTATGCTGAGGTGGCGATTGAGAGACGATCGTATATCCACTGCCCTGCCGCCGATCGACGAACCCCTCCGTCACCAACTTCTCCAAGGCGTGGCGCACGGTAATGCGGCTTACGCTGAAGCCAATGGTAAGCTGGCCTTCGCTGGGCAACCGGGAGCCGACGGGATAGCGGCCGCCCTCAATCATGCGTCGTAGATCCTTATAGACCGCCAGATATTTGGGCGTCGATTGACCCATGGATGATTGCCTTAGTAGTCGATGGTCTCGCGCACGCGGCGCGTAATGCGATCAACCGAAGGGATGAAGTAATCCTCCATTGGCGGGCTAAACGGAACCGGCGTGTGGGGGGCGGTCACCCTTGCAATCGGTGCTTTGAGGGACCCGAACGCGCGTTCGGCTGCAAGGGCGGCGATGTCAGCGGCCAGCGAGCAGCGCGGATAGCTCTCATCCACGACGACGAGGCGGCCGGTCTTCTCAACCGAGCCCAGGATCATTTCCTCATCCAAGGGCGAGTAAGTGCGCGGGTCGATGATCTCCGCCTCGACGCCCTGTTCTGCAAGCGCCTCGGCCGCTTGCAAGGCAAACAGGTTCATTCGTTGCACTGCCACGATGGTCACATCATCGCCCGAGCGCCGAACAATGCCCTTGCCTAGCGGCAGGGGGGTCATTGCCTCGTCGACCGTGTCGGTTTCCATATAGAGCCGCTTGTGCTCCAGAAAGACCACCGGATCGTCGTCTTGAACCGCGGCGATCATCAGCCCCTTTGCATCCGACGCACTATAGGGCGCTACCACTTTCAATCCGGGGATATGGGCGAATAGGGAATAGAGCGTTTGGGAATGCTCAGCGGCCGCTCGGAAGCCAGCGCCAACCACCGTCCGCATGACCATTGGCACGCGCTGCTTCCCGCCAAACATGTAGCGCATCTTGGCGGCCTGATTCATCATCTGATCAAAGCAAACGCCGGCAAAATCGGCATACATCAGCTCGCAGACCGGCCGCATGCCGACCATGGCTGCCCCAACGGCGGCGCCAAAGAAGCCAGCCTCGGCGATGGTCGTGTCGCGCACTCGCTCGCGGCCGAATTGGGTGCACAGGCCTTGGGTTACGCCAAACGGCCCGCCCCAAGCGTCCATGGCACCGGGATGGTCGTCACGGCCCTGCCCACCGGCGATATCCTCGCCAAACAGCACGACGTTGGAATCCGCCTCCATACACTGGCGCAGGCCCTCATTGATCGCGTCCTTGACGGTAAGCTCACGCATAACGGATCTGCCCCTCCGGATAGTCGACATAGACTTCATCGAGCGCGTCTTCCGGCTCGGGCCATGGATCTCTCTCAGCGGCCGCAAAAGCGTCGTCGACCTCTTGCTGGATTTCGGCTTCGAGCGTCGCCAGGGCATCCGAGGTCAAACCCATCTGAGCGGCACGCTCTCTGGCCAATAGCACGGGGTCGCGCTTTTTGGCTTCAGCGATTTCTTCCGGCGGCTGATAGGCCTGCTTGTCGCCCTCATACTGGCCGGAGAAGCGATAAGACACGAACTCAATCAGCTCCGGCCCGCCGCCGGCGCGCATGCGATCGACGACCGGCTTGGCGGCCTCATAGACTGAGAACATGTCCATGCCGTCCACGGTTTGTGCCGGAATGGCGTACGCCGACATCATATCGGCGACAGTGTCGGTGTTCAGATGCCAATCGGTGGCCGTTGCCTCGGCATAGCCGTTGTTCTCACAGACCAGCAACACTGGCGCGTCCCATTGCTTGGCAAGGCCAGCCGCCTCGTGAAACACGCCGTTATGCGGCGCGCCATCCCCGAAGAAGGAGGCGGCGATACGGTCGCTGCCGGTGCGCCGCTCTTGCAGTGCCGCGCCAAGTGCCAGCGGCGGACCGGCCGCCACAATGCCGAGGGCGCCCAACATCCCCTTGTCGAAGTCGGAGATGTGCATGCTACCGCCCCGCCCCTTACAGGTGCCTGTCGTGCGCCCATGAATTTCGGCGGCGATTGAATGCAGCGAGACGTTCTTGGCGATCGCGTGGCCATGGCTGCGATAGGTCGAGGTGATCCAGTCGTCCTGACGAAGTGCGGCCATCACACCAACAGCAATCGCCTCTGACCCCAGATAGGTGTGCAAGTAGCCCGGCACCGCATGGGTGCGCGCCAGCTCCTGAACCCGGTCCTCGAACAGTCGAATGCGGAACAAGGTCCGATACATCCAGTCGACAGGCGCATCGCTCGCCATAGCTTCATCCTCCCCAGAGCGCAGTGTGGCGAGCCTCGCTGCCAGCCCACTACGGTGCGCTGATTGTTAATATTCAATTGATCATAACAGATCTGGCTAGCCTCGCAACGATGGCCGGCCGGATACAGACCGGCGACTATCGCACCTCCCGGCAACAGACCATCTTGATCGAGCGTATTGAGCCTCTAGGTTGCTTCAGACATGAACGATTTCATCGATGCCTATTGTGAGCGTATTGGCCCTGAATTCTGGGCAGAGCCGATCAACGCGCTCACCAACCTCGCCTTTATTGTCGCCGGTATTGCAGCGTCGATCGAGGCGGCGCGCGCGGAAAGACGGTCGAGGCGTGATGTTGCTGTCTGGCTTCTCATCGCTCTGATCTTCGCCATCGGGATTGGCAGTTTCCTGTTTCACACATTTGCCGTGGTTTGGGCGGCGATGGCCGATGTCATCCCGATCGGGTTGTTCATTCTAGCCTATACCTATCTCGCGCTCACCAGATTTGCGCGGCTCGCCTATTGGGTGGGGCTGATCGGTGTGGTTGTCGTGATCGCAATGGCATTCGGGTTGCCCGGCGGTCCCTATGGCGCGGCCTTGGCGGCCATGGCAGCGATCGGGCTGTACTTGACCTTCCGACAACGTCATCCGGCCGGAGCAATTTTGCTTTGGGCGGCTGGTACATTCGCCGTTTCACTAACGCTTCGCACCATCGACGAACCGCTATGCGAGTCGCTGCATATGGGCACGCATTTCTTATGGCACCTACTGAACGGCGTCGTGCTCTATTTGGTCACGCACGCGATGATTCGGTATGGCCGAAAAATCCCAAGCCAAGGAGAGACCTGATGGAAGTCCGCTCGCCCGCGGAAACCCCCACGCGACGTGGCCCCGCCGAGAACTTCACCGGTACGGTCTGGTTAGACTCGATACTTGAAACGCCGGAACCGGCGACCGTGCGGTCCTATCGGGTCAATTTCGAACCGGGCGCCCGAACGGCCTGGCACGCCCATCCCAAAGGCCAGACATTACATGTCCTGTCAGGTGTCGGCCGGGTCCAGGCCTGGGATGGCCCGTTGCGTGAGATAAGGGCTGGCGATACGGTTTGGATACCCCCCGGGGAGAAGCATTGGCACGGCGCCTCCCCGACCGTAGCCATGATCCATGTCGCAATCCAGGAAAGCGTCGATGGCAGCCATTCGAACTGGATGGAACATGTCGCCGATGATCAATACTCCAAGGAGCCCATCCGCTAGGGTCTTCTGACAATCATCGGTGTTCCGCCACGACGGCTAGAAATCGGTCGGCGTATCTCTCCAACTTCGCCTGTCCAACGCCATGAACTTCGGCGAAGGAGATTTTGTCGGCAGGTTTCCTGATCGCCATGTCGATCAGCGTACGGTCAGGGAAGACGACGTAAGCCGGCACTTCCTCCGCCTCGGCCAATTCACGACGCTTGGCCCGTAACGCGTCGAAAAGTGCTTGGCTGCCGTCGTCGAGATCGGAAAGAGCGATCCTTGTGGCCGGGGGTGCCTTCCGCTTGGCCTTGGCCTGGAAGACATCGGCGCGCACTTTAAACGGCTGCTCGCCCTTCAATAGGGGCCGTGCTTCTTGGGTCATCTGCCACGTGCCGTGACCCTCGCGGTCCGTGGCAATCAGTCCAGCGGCATAGAGCTGACGAAAAATGCCGCGCCAGACCGGCCGCGTGCGGTCGTTGCCAACACCGAAGGTTGGTAAGGCGGCATGGCCGAACCGATCGACTTTCTCGGTTTCCGCGCCCAACAGAACATCGATGAGATGCTCGGTACCGAAGCTCTGTCCCGTACGCAAAATGGCGGAAAGCGCCATACGAGCCTCTGTCGTGGCATCGGCGGCGACAATCCCGTCCCGGCACACGTCGCACCTGCCGCAGGGTTCGGACTGCTCACCGAAGTAAGACCGAAGCATCCGCCATCGACATGCGGGCGACTCCAACAGCGCGAGCAGGGCGGACAGGCGTTGGTGCTCGGCGCGCTTCACCGGTTCCGGCGCGTCGGATTGATCGATCTGCAGGCGTCGAAGACGCATATCGTCGAGCCCGTAGAGTGTCAGCGTATCGGCCGGCAGCCCGTCGCGGCCGGCCCGGCCGATTTCCTGATAGTAAGCTTCAATGGTCTTAGGCATGTCGGCGTGCGCGACGAAGCGAACGTCCGGCTTGTCGATGCCCATCCCAAAGGCGACTGTCGCGACGATGACCTGGCCGTCTTCGCGCTGGAACCGGTCCTGCCGCTCGGTCCGTTCGGCGGCATCAAGACCTGCATGATAGGCTAGCGCATCAATGCCGGCCTTCGCCAAGCCGTCAGCCAGTTGTTCGGCCTTTCGTCGGGTGGAGACATACACAATGCCGCTGGCACCTGGCCGCTGGCGGATGAAGGTGGTGATTTGCCGGCGCGGATCGCTCTTCGGTTCCATGGCGATCGACAGGTTGGGACGGTCGAAGCCATGGACGACGATCAACGGCTCGCTGCGGAACAGCCGGCCTGCGATCTCATCACGGGTCCCAGGATCGGCAGTGGCGGTAAAAGCGGCGATCGGAAGCCCATCGCCGATCGCGTCGGCCGCGTCCCTGATGGCCAGATATTCTGGCCGAAAGTCGTGCCCCCATTGAGAGACGCAATGGGCCTCGTCTATTGCGATCCGCGCGATCCTGCCTCTCAGCCGATCGATCGTGCCGTTCCTGGCCAAGCGCTCAGGGGCCATATAGAGCAGCTTCAGTCTGCCGTCCGCCAGCGCCTCCCCTGTTGCCCTTGCATCCTCCGGCGGCGTTGCGGATGAGAGCGCGCCGGCCTCGATCCCCGTTCGGCGTAATGCAGCGACTTGATCGCGCATCAGTGCGAGAAGCGGTGAAATTACAAGCGTCGTCCCCGCCGAAATCACGGCCGGTAGTTGGTAACACAAGCTCTTGCCAGAACCGGTCGGCATCACCGCCAAAACATCCCGGCCGGCGGTTACGGCCTCGACTATATCTCGCTGGCCGGGCCTGAAATCGGCGAAGCCAAAGGTTTGATTTAGGGCTTGGTCGATGTCGGCTCGAGTCGCAGTCATCCAGACATAATGCCAGGACGACGGGGAAGCGCGATCACAATCGCTCTTTTAGGAACGCCCCTGTCTTGTTGTAGTGCTCAACCATCTTGGTCACCGCCAGATCGGCGTCGCGGTCGAGCGCGGCTTGCATGATCGAGGCATGCTCGTCACCCACATTGCGCCCGGGATAGGCGGCGGCGCCGGACAGAATTCGGTAGCGAATGTTCTGATCATAAAGCTGGTCGCACATGCGCAGCAGGATCGAAGAGCCACATGCGGAGATCAGCGCCATGTGGAACGCCTTGTGCCTGGCCTCCCATGCTTCGTTGGCGACAAAGGCCCCTTCCACATCGGTGAACCGGGGCTCGCGCGACAGCCAGTGATGGGCGAGGATGACCTGCTCCTCCCACTCTTCACCGCCATGGTCGATGGATTCGCGCAGCGCACGGTCCTCCAACCAGCAGCGGGTCTTCAGCAGTTCGCTGAATTCCTCGCGGCTGACATCGGTCACATTGAAGCCGCGCTGCTCGAGCCGGGCAACCAACCCGTCGGAAGTCAGCAGGCTCAGCGCCTCGCGAATTGGGCTGCCGCCATAGCCATAGGTCTGGCGCAATTCATCGATCTTCAGCTTCTTGCCGGGCTCCAACTCACCGGCGATGATCGCTGCCCGCAACTGAGCGTAGGCCTTGCTGGTCAATGACTCAGCTGTCGTTACGTTCTCCATCACAACCCCCGCGTCCAGCGCTCAAAAAAATCGATCAAGCGGCACCAATCCCAACTTAAGGGGCAATTCCGCGTTGACAAGCCGGTCGTCAACCACTCGCGATACCAGCATTTTGCACGTAGATGTTCTGAAAACGATCTCTCAGCACGTTCTTTTGAACCTTGCCCATCGCGTTCACCGGCAAGGCGTCAACGAACAGCACCTGCTTGGGCTGCTTGAAACGGGCGAGTTTGCCGTTGAGTTGGGCGATGATCTGATCGCCGGTCACCGTACCGTTTGGTTGAGCCACGACGACGGCGGTTACACCTTCCCCTAGATCGGCATGTGGCAGGCCGATGACTGCCGATTCGGCAACGCCGGCCAGCGCATTGATCTCGCTTTCAATCTCCTTGGGGTAAACGTTGAAGCCGCCTGAGATGATCAAATCCTTGGCCCGACCGACAATGGTTACGTAGCCATCCGCATCGATCATCGCTAGATCGCCGCTGATGAAATAGCCGTCGGACCGAAATTCGGCGGCGGTCTTTTCCGGCATCCGCCAATAGCCCTTGAACACGTTCGGGCCGTTGACCTCTATCACACCGATCTCGCCCCTTTGCACCTCGGCGCCCTTCTCCGGGTGTGCAATTCGGACCGATATGCCGGGCAATGGGAACCCAACGGTGCCGGGCCTTCGCTCGCCATCATAGGGGTTGGACGTGTTCATGTTGGTTTCGGTCATCCCGTACCGTTCCAAGATCGCGTGGCCGGTCCGTTCCCGAAACCCTGTATGGGTTTCCGCCAAGAGGGGGGCAGAGCCGGAAACGAACAGCCGCATCGTGGCCGCCGCTTCGCGGGTGAGTCCGGGGTGCGCCAACAATCTGGTGTAGAATGTCGGCACGCCCATCAGGCTGGTCGCGCGCGGCATCAGGGCAAGGATGCGGTCTGGATCGAATTTCGGCAGGAAAATCATCGATCCGCCGGCAATCAACGTGATGTTAGTTGCCACGAACAGCCCATGGGTATGGAAAATCGGCAAGGCGTGGATCAACACATCGTCTTCGGTAAACCGCCAGGCCTCCCTCAGCGCAAGGGCATTGGAGGCCAGATTGTCGTGCGACAGCATCGCCCCCTTTGACCTGCCCGTGGTTCCGGATGTGTAGAGGATGGCCGCCAGATCGTCGGGAGCGCGGGGAACATCGGTGAAGTGCGTTTCCTCCACCGCCCATCGTTCGGGCAGCGAACCACCGCCGGCCGCATCGAGCGTTTCCAAATGAGGGACACCGATCTCTTGAGCCAGCGGCGCCAAATCGCGACGCTTGGCCGGGTCGCAGACAAAGAGGGTCGGTTCCGCGTTCTCCAGGAAGTAACCGACCTCGGCCGCCGTATAGCCGGTGTTCAGCGGCAAAAAGACAGCCCCAGCCCGGATCGTGCCGAGATACAGCATCAGTGCTTCGACCGACTTCTCGACCTGAACGGCCACCCTGTCGCCCGGCAGGACACCAAGCCCCGTCAGCATCCGGGCAATTTGGGCTGACCGGTCCAGCACATCGCCATAGGTGACCTCGTCGCCTTTGTCGGTTTCGACAAAGACTTTGCTTGGCGATTTCACCGCCCCCCGGATCAGGGCGAATAGATGATTGTCGGTCATGTCAGGCTGGGTTCGGTGGTTTCGGAGCGTGATTTGGTGCGATCGACCGTGCGTTGTACGCGCAGCAATCGTCTCACGGATGAAGATGCGGCGATGGTGCCCTGGTTGGCGAACGCCTCGTGATTGGCTTCGATCTCGTCAATCACATAGCGGTAGTTGACCATAATGCCAAATGACCGGGCGAGCCCTGTTACGCTGGTATCGGCCAACCAGTTCAGCCGATCGAGCCGTGCGCCGTTGCCCAGATGAAAGCGCGCGACCGGATCGGCCGGACGTCCATCCCGCGCCTTGCCTTGCACGAGATAGTGCGCGGCGAGGGCGAGCAGGGATTTCCGAACCTCGGCATCGGCGTCCTCAAGCCCAGGCAAATCCTGCAAGGCAGGCTCGGAGACAACCGCTTTTTCCTGGTCACCAAACAAACCGTCATCCGCATCGGCCTGGTCGGTCAGCCATTGTCGCAGTCCGGGGATCGGCGACAGGGTCACGAAGCTGTTCAACCGGTCGAGTTCCTGCCGTAGATCGTCAACCACCTGCTTGATCAGAAAACTGCCGAAAGCAACGCCCCTTAGGCCGCGCTGACAGTTCGAGATCGAATAGAAAACCGCCGTGGACACTTCCTCAACCGGTACCGGTTTTCTGTCCTCCGCCAGGATTTCTTGAATGCTGTCCGGATTGTCGCGGGTCAGCGCCACCTCGACAAATATCAGCGGTATGTCGATCAAGGCGGGGTGAAAGAAGGCGTAGAGCCGACGATCCGGCGCGTCCACCCGCCGACGCAGATCCTCCCAGCCATCGATTGCGTGCACGGCTTCATACTCGATAATCTTTTCCAGAATCGCTGCCGGCGTTTGCCAATCGATTCGTGTAAGCACAAGAAATCCGCGGTTGAACCAGGAGCGGAAGAGGTGCTCGAAATCATCGTCGACTACCGACAGGTCGGGATGCTCGCGCAAGGCGTCGAGAAGGTCCGCCCGCATGCCAACCAGCGCCGCGATACCGCCGGGCGCCGCATTGATCCGGCGCAATAGCTCTTGTCGTAGCGGCTCCGTCGCGTAGTGCAGGTCCGATTGTCCTCGCGGACTCTCCTCATCGGCGCGGTAGGAGGCTAGCGCGGCGTCCAGACGCGCGGTGTCTGGTCCAAACTCGTCCCGCAACAGGGCAAAGAACTCCAGCTTGGCGTCTTCGTCCAGCGATCGGTAGCGCTCGATGAACAGATCGGCGACAGCCACACCTGACGCCTCACCCTTCTCCGAGACCAAGGCACGGCTCAAAACCTCGATCGGCGCATTCCTTACATTTCCGGCGTCGCCAAGACGGATCAGCCGCCTTCCTTGATCGGAAACGGACTCGATTACCTTCCAAAATATCGATGTTTCTGTCATTTTCTTATTATATCGATTATCGTGACGCGCACAACGACCTCTTTCGCCGTGGCGCCGGGCCGACATTCTTCATATTGGTGAGAATGCCAGCCCATCAAATCGAGAAGTCGAGCAATCGGTTGACATGGCATAAAATTATCGATTTTATTTAGTACATAAGAATTTTATCGAGGTCTTTGCATGCGATTTGTCTCCTTTGCCCAGGATGGGCGCGCCGCGCTCGGCGCTCATTTGCCAGACGGCGTTGTCGACCTCGCTGATGTTAACGCTGATCTGCCGACGCGGCTGGACGATCTGCTGGGTCGAGAAGGTTGCGCGCTACGCGACGTTTGGAGGGCGGCGGCCGGATCCGCCGCAGGGCGCCGCTCATTAGACGATCTTGATCTGCTGACCCCGATCTCGGCCCCAGGGAAAGTTCTTTGCTTGGGCCTAAACTACACGGACCATGCGGCCGAGGGCGGTTTCGACAAGCCGGACTACCCCGTACTGTTCATGCGCAGCCGGACGTCGCTGTTGGCCCATGGCAAGCCCATGATCAGACCCAACTGCTCCGAACGTTTGGATTACGAAGCCGAACTGGCGGTCATCATCGGTTCGACGGCCCGGCATCTGGCCCCCAGCAATGCCTTGGAGTGTGTGGCGGGCTATGCGGTCTTCAACGACGGTTCCGTGCGCGATTATCAGCGCAAGACCCATCAATGGACGATGGGCAAGAATTTCGACGCCACCGGTGGCTTCGGGCCAGATTTTGTGTCGGCCGACGAGGTGCCGCCTGGCGCGGCGGGTCTGCGCATTCAGTCGCGGCTCAACGGCGAGGTCATGCAGGACGCCAACACCTCCGACATGATCTTCAGCGTCGTGGAAACGCTCTGTTACCTCACAGAAGTGATGACATTGGAGCCCGGCGACGTCATCGCCATGGGCACGCCGGCGGGGGTCGGCCACGCCAGAAGACCGCCCGTTTGGATGAAGGCGGGCGATGTTTGCGAGATCGAGATCGAGGGCATCGGTCTCTTGGTAAATCCCATCGAGAATGAAGTTGGATAAAGTAGACTAAGCAACCAGGGAGGACATCATGGCTGCAATAAAACTGCACACGGCGACAGGTCTATCGATTTTGGCGGCAACAGGTGTGCTGTGCACCGCGCCAGTATCGCTTGCGCAGGAAACCATTGCTCTCACAGCGATTGACGGCTATCCGCCGCGCTCAATGTGGGTTCGAGAGTTTATCGAATTCTACATTCCCGAAGTCGATCGTAGACTGGCTGAAAACGGCAACTACGAGATCGATTGGAACCAGGCATGGGGCGGCCAGATCGTCCGGCCGCGAGGCGTTTTGGAAGGGCTGGAACTCGGGCTCGGCGACATTGGTGTCGTGACGACCGTGTTCCATCCCGACCGGCTTCCGCTGGCCCAGATCGCTTATGTGACGCCGTTTGTTTCCACCGATCCGGAACTCGTAACCCGGGCGATCGACGAATTGGCAGCCCAGTTCCCGGAAGTTGCCGAAGCCTATCTCGACGCCAATCAGATTTATCTGACCAACGGTGTTGTTCTCGATTCCTACCAGGTGTTTTCCACCGACCCGATCGACGATCTTGACGATCTTGACGGCATCCGCATGGGTGGCGCTGGCACGAACCTGCGCTATGTCGAGAACCTAGGAGCGGCAGGCGTGTCAGGGCCGCTGGTGGAGTATTACAACAACCTGCAAACGGGCGTGATCGACGCTACGATGCTGTGGCCCGAGGCAGCGGTTACATTCTCACTTGTCGAGGTTGCACCGTATATGCTGGATGCCGACATCGGCACCGTGAACTCCAAGGCAGTCGCGGTGAATCGCGACGTCTGGGAGGGGCTGCCTGAAGAAGTTCAACAGGTGCTACAGGAGGTCGCGATCGACTATCGCAATCACGTCGCGGCCGTGGCAGCTGATCTCGGCGCCGGCAGCGAGCAAGCGTATGCCGATGCCGGCGGAACAATTCACCAGTTGTCAGCAGAAGAACGGGCGGAATGGGCTGCGAGCATGCCGAATCTCGCGCTTGAATGGGCTGCCAATCTTGACGAACAAGGATTGCCGGGCACCGAGATGTTGCAGGCCTACATGGACATGATGCGCGAAGCCGATCAGCCGATCGCGCGTCAGTGGGACCAGGAGTAAGTCCGGGTTGAAGGCGTAAATTCTCAATGCCTTCGTCAATGAGCACAAACGGGCCGGCCGACACAGCAGTGTCGCGCCGGCTCGATGGCGCGTTGAATCGGCTTTTGACCGGTATGAACGCCATCGGGTCCCTCTGGATCCTCGTGCTGCTGGTTATCATCAATACGGATTCGTTTGGCCGTACCCTGTTCAACGAGCCGTTCACTGGGGTGGCGGAACTGGTCGAATTGTCTTTGATCGCCATCGTTTTTCTCCAGCTTGGCGATACCGTTCGCCTGAACCGCCTCACCCGTTCAGACGGCCTGTTGACCATCCTGTCCAGGCGTCGGCCTGCGCTCGAACGGGTGATGCGCATCTGCTTTGATCTCGCAGGCGCGGTCTTGATGATCCTGATCCTCGTCGGCGCCTGGACAACCATGATCCATGCGATTGAGCGCGGCGAGTATTTCGGCAATCAGGGCCTGTTCGTCGTGCCTGAGTGGCCGGTCCGCGTGATTGTTGTCATCGGCACGGCAGTGTGCCTCGCCAGATTTCTTCTGTCATCCTGGCTGATGATCCGAGGCGGGCCGACCACGCCCGCTGGACAGTCTTCAACGGCCGGATTCGAGGCTGATTGATGACCCCATTGGAACTCGGCCTGCTTTCGCTGGGCGTCATCATCCTGCTGATCTATGCCGGGCTCTACATCCCGGTCGTTCTGGCACTGGTGTCGTTCATCAGTGTTTGGCTGATGCGCGGGAATTTCGATCTCGCCGTCAATCTGCTGACCATCTCGGTCAAGGATACGATTTCCGACTACAATTTCGCGACCGTGCCGCTGTTCACCATGATGGGGCTGATCGTCTCTAAGGCCGGTTTAGGTCGGGACGTTTACGAGGTCGCCAACCAGATTTTTCGCGCCGTTCGGGGCGGGCTTGGCATCGCGACCGTCGCGGCGAACGCTATTTTCGCCTCTGTCACGGGGTCGTCGATCGCCTCGGCCTCAGTTTTCACCAAAGTCGCTGTGCCCGAGATGCGACGCTATTGCTATGGCAAACGGTTTGCGGTCGGCGTGGTCGCAGGCTCCTCCGTCCTGGGTATGCTGATCCCACCCAGCGTGATGTTGATCATCTACGCAGTAGTAGCCGAGCAATCGATCGGTGCCATGTTCCTAGCCGGAGTCGTGCCAGGCCTGCTGCTGTCGACCGCGTTTGGCTTTGCAATCCTGATGATGGCTTGGCTGGTGCCGCGTTTTGTCGGTGGCACGCGTGGCGGAGAGGACGACGATCAGAACGCCGAACCTCTGATCAGCTTCGGCGAAATCATGGTCAAGCTCGTGCCGGTGGTCGTGCTGATCCTCGTTGTGCTGGGCGGCATCTACGGCGGTGTGTTCACACCAACGGAGGCGGGCGCAGCAGGCGGTCTAATGGCGCTGATCATCGCCGCCGCTAGACGACGCCTCACGGTTAAGGGTGTCTGGGAAGCGCTTGTCGAAACCGGCCACATCACTGCGACGATCCTGTTCCTGATCATCGCTGCTTCGACTTACAGCCGCATGCTGGGCATCGCCGGGCTGCCGACCCAGTTCGGCGAATGGATGCAGGGCCTGGATTTGAACCTGGCCCTGCTGATGGTGATCTACGTCCTGCTGCTGATCGTCCTCGGCACCATACTTGACACCGCCTCGATCATTCTTGTGATCGTGCCGCTGTTCCTGACCGCAGTGGAAGCTTTCGGCGCTGATCTCGTTTGGTTTGGCATCGTCACCGTGATCGGCGCGGAGATTGGATTGTTGACACCGCCCCTTGGGCTTTCATGCTTCGTCATCAAGAGTACACTCGACGACCCGTCGATCAGCCTTGCTGATGTCTTTCTCGGCGCCCTGCCCTTCGCCGCCGTGATGCTGGTGGTGCTGGTTTTGGTGATCGCCTTCCCGCAGATCAGTCTCGTCCTCGTCCGATAGGAGGAACTCACCTATGCGCTCCGTCTCACTCGACACCATTACCGAGGTAGTAGCCAAGACTATCGAGGGCAGTGCAGAACCGCGGCTGAAGGAGATCCTCGATATCCTGGTCCGCCACCTGCACGAGATCGTTAAAGAGGCAAAGCTAACCCATCAGGAATGGGAATATGCGGTGGATTTCCTTTATCGGGTCGGCCAGATGTCCGACGAGAACCGGCAAGAGTTCATCCTGCTCTCTGATATTCTGGGCGTGACCTCGACGGTTGATTTGGTCAACAGCGACAACAACGCGTCTGAAAGCAGCGTGTTGGGCCCGTTTTACGTCGCCGACCCGCCCGACCTACCCGTCGGCGGCGACATGATCAAAGGCCAGCCCGGGCAGTCTGTCCTCGTCGAGGGTATGATCCGTGGGGCCGATGGCGAGCCCCTCGGCGGGGCAGTTATGGATATCTGGCAAAACGCCGATAATGGGCTCTATGACGTTCAGGAGCCCGACCGAGAGGGCTACAATCTGCGCTGCCGCATGGTCGCCAACGGCCAGGGTGTGTACCAGTTCACCACCGTCCGGCCAAAACCTTACACGGTGCCCGACGATGGCCCTGTCGGAGACCTGCTCCGCGCCGCCGGCCGACATCCCTGGCGTCCGGCCCATCTTCACCTACGGATTTCAAAGGATGGATATCGCGAGCTGATCACCGAGCTGTTCGACAGCGAGGACACCTATGTGGACGAGGACGCCGTATTCGGCGTTCGCGAGAGCCTGGTTTGCGACTATGTCGAGACCAACGATGCCGACGAGGCCACACGTTACGGCTTGCCGAATCCGTATCTGAAGTTGGTCCACAATTTCACCTTGGCACCGAAAGACTGATGCCGGAGTCCCTAGTCGAAGGTCAGGCTTTGTGTCGATAGCGACAAGGAGACGTTCAGCGACCCTTCGTTGAGCAGCCAGGCGCGTAGCTCGTAAGTTCGCAGACCGTTCGCATGCATCGGATCGCCATCGGCGATTTGACGTGCCTCGTCGATCGATCCCGCGCGATAAATGATCAACCCCCCACCCGACCAATTCTCGCCCGATTCATCCGACAGAGGGCCAGCGAAGGCGAGCGTCCCTTCATCTTCCAGGGACTTCTGATAGGCCAAGTGGGGCAGCAGATGTTCCGCCAGTTGCTCTAACGGAACCACTGGGGTTGAACGCACCATAAAAAACTGTTTGGCGAGCACCCCTTTTGACCTGGCATTCGCGGCATAGTCTTGCCAATTGGACATGGATCTGGACCTTTCAATTGATGGTCAAGCGCGACCGTCATTGAAACCTAGATTTTCGGTTTATTCCATAAAAAATCGGTAAAAATTGACTTTTTGGCGATAAATGGATAAATCATCGATGACACTTTGATGGAAGGTGACGACACGCGATGTCCGATCAACCAACAGCCGCCTCGCCCGACGGCGAGGGCAAACACGGCAACGACAATGATGTGCGCAAGGCCGCCCACGACGCGGTGCGCGAGATGCGCCAGCGCCTAACAAAACTCGGCGACGACGGGCTCGACCTTCTATTTCGCAGCGCCAGGTCTCATCACGGTTGGCAGGATCGTCCTGTTTCCGACGAGGAAATTCGCGAGCTCTACGAAGTCGTCAAATGGGGCCCGACAAGCGTCAACGGCAACCCGGCGCGCTTCATCTTCGTGCGCTCGGCCGAAGCCAAGAAGAAGCTGTCCGAATGCGTGAAGCCTGGCAATGTGCACAAGGTCCTGGCGGCTCCAGTCACGGCAATCATCGCCTACGACATGGAATTTTGGACTGAACTCGACCAGTTGCACGCACATGAAGACATGACCCACATGTTCCGCGACAAGCCGGCCAATGCGGAGAAGTCGGCGTTTCGCAACTCCACGCTGCAGGGTGCCTATTTCATGATCGCGGCGCGCGCCATGGGCTTTGATGTCGGTCCGAAGTCCGGGTTCGACAATGCCAAGGTCGATGCAGCATTTTTTGACGGTACAAGCCTGAAGTCGAACTTTCTGTGCAGCTTTGGCTACGCCGACGAAACCGCAATCTTTCAACGGCTACCCAGGCTCGACTTTGATAGGGCTTGTGAGATCCTCTAGACGGTACCCATAACCGGGAACCATGCTGATCAGGTTACGCCCAGCCTCCCGCAATGGGAACGACGTGGCCAGTGATAAATCCACATCGGTCAGAGGCGAAGAAGGCAATAATCTCGGCGACTTCTTCCGGTTTGCCAAGGCGCTTAGCGGGGATGTTGGACAGCATCTTCACCATTGCCTTCTCGTTTGCTAGTAGGTCGGGCGGAAAGTAGGTCGGGCTTTCGACGTAATTGGGGGCGACCGCATTGATCTGTAGGTTGAACGGCGCGAGTTCCAGCGACAGGGATTTGACTAAGGCATTTCCCGCGCCGCGCGCCGTTGCGTACATCGAATAGTTAGAGAGACCTCGCAATGGAGCCGCCGAGGTGACCATGATGATCCGTCCTGCCCCGGCTGCTTTCATATGCGGAACGGCTTTGCCGATCAGCCTGTAGGGCCACTCAACAAGGGCTTCAAGGGCCTGCCGCATTTCGGCAGGCTCCGCCTCGTCAACGGGCGCTCGGACGGCCGGATAGGCATCGTTGCAGATCAAGGCATCGATCCGGCCGTATGTGTCTACGGTCTCCTCGATCAGCGCGTCAGGCTCGGTCGCCTTGGGAACGACGACACCGGGCCCGGCCTCACCTTCATGGCAGATGACCGCGGCGCCATAGCCAGCCAGAACACGGGCGGTCGTTTGACCGACAAAGTGCTTTCCGTGGGTAACGACGACGATCTTGCCTTCCAGCATGGCCGAGCTACGGCATCGGGATTTCCTGAACCTTCTTCGGCACGTCGTAGCCCCGTTGCACCGCCGGCCGGTTAGCGATGGCTAGGTACCAGCGTTTCACGTTCGGATAGTCGTTTAGGTCGACCGTCTGCCAATCATGCCGGCTGATCCACGGCCAGGTCGCAATGTCAGCGATGGAATAGTCTCCGGCCAAGTACTCCGATGTCGCCAGCTGCTTGTCCATGACACCGTAGAGACGCTTGCCTTCCGTGAGATAGCGGTCCTGGGCGTAAGGCGACTTGCCGGGATTGTACTTGGTGAAGTGATGCACCTGACCCAGGATCGGGCCGATCCCGCCCATTTGCCACATGAGCCATTGGATGGTTTGCCAATAGGTGGCTTCGTCGCTGGAAAGCAGCTGGCCTGATTTCTTAGCCAAATACATTAGCATGGCGCCCGACTCGAAGAGCGCAGTGCCATTGTCTTGATCGACCATCGCCGGGATTTTGTTGTTCGGCGCGATCTTCAGGAAGCCCTCGCCGAACTGGTCGCCCTTGGTGATGTCGATGGCGTGGGCTGTGTAAGGCAGCCCAACCTCTTCGAGCATGATGGAAACCTTACGGCCATTGGGCGTCGTCCAGGTGTACAGATCGATCATAAAACGGTTCTTTCCTTCAGATGGGCAGATCAGGCGTCGGCGGCAGTACGGGCGGCCTCGCGGCCGGCGCGCTGCGCCTCCTCGGCTGGGAAGTTCAATTCGACCTTAATGCCATTGATCGGCTCGCGTAGGAACAGTTGATAGAGTGCTTGGTTGTGCGCCTGACGCTCATTGAACTCGATAGCGTCGGCCTCAAACCGGGCGATGAATTCTTCGATGCCCTCGCAGTTGAAGCAGACATGGTCGATCCGGCCGGACCCGCGCGTTGGATCGTTCGACGCCTCTTTCTGCTCCGGCGTTTTCAGATACTCGTTCTGATGCTCTGAGAAGTTCCGTTGGCCGATATGCACCACGTCCTGATCGCCGATATACAGCCAATGGACGGGAAAGCCGAATTCCGGGTGGTCGCCTTCGCGAAAGCCCAGATATTTGCACCACCAATCCGCCGTACCCTGCGCGTCGTCGGTCAGGATCAATATATGCTCCATAAACCTCAGGCCCATTTCTCTCTCCTCATTCCTCAATACTTAAGAATTCATCGGTTTACTCATCATTCTATGAATATAGAGTAATGAGTGACGAATTGACAATTCCATTTCTTCATGATTTCATTCTAGATCGATTGCAAGAAATGGATCGCGAGCGGCCACAATGACGACGGAAGAACGGCTTGTTACGCGCCAAAGATTGGCGGCTTTCATGCACGAGGCGTTTGTGACAGCCGGCCTGCCAGATGGCGATGCTCACACGGTCTCCGACTTGATGGCCGAAGCAGATGCCATCGGGTCCGACGGACACGGTATCTTCCGGCTGCCCAACTACATTCGGCGCATCAGGGGTGGGGGAATCAACCTCCACCCCAACATTCGGGTCGAGCGGGAGCGTGCGGCCATGGCCGTGGTCAATGGCGACAATGGTATGGGCCATATTGTCGTCAAAGAGGCGACGCGAATTGCGGCTGAGAAAGCACAATCCAGCGGCGTTGCCTGGGTCGGCATCAATCATTCCAACCATGCCGGGCCGGCCGCGCTTTATGTCCGCATGTTGCTTGAGCATGACATGATCGGCCTCTACGCCGCCGTCGGGAATGCCAACCATCTGCCCCCCTGGGGCGGAACCGAAATGCTGCTCAGCACCAACCCGATTGCGATATCGATCCCGTCGGCAAAGTACCCGCCAATCGTGCTCGATATGGCCACGACCGTCGCCGCCTACGGCAAGGTCAAGGTCAAAGCGCAACGTGGCGAACCGCTGCCCGAAGGTTGGATGATCGATAAGGACGGCAAGCCGTTGACCGACTCCAGCCGCGCTGGCGAGGGGTTCCTGCTGCCCATCGGCGGACCCAAAGGCTATGGGTTGGGTCTGACGTTCGGCATCCTGGCTGGCGTCCTGAATGGCGCCGCTTTCGGCAGGGACGTTATCGACTTCAATGCCGACGCCAGTTCGGTCACCAACACCGGCCATTTCATCGCCGCGCTCGACATCTCCGCGTTCATGGATCTCGATCAGTTCAAGGCAGAGGTCGATACGGTCTGGGAGACCATGAAATCCTCGCCAACCTTGCCCGATGTCGACGAAATCAGATTGCCGGGTGAGCGAGCCGCCCATGTCACTGACGAGCGGCGCAGGAATGGCGTGCCGATCCACCCTGACCTGGACAAGGCCTTGGCGGCAGTCGCTGCTGACCTGGGCATCGATCCGCTCTAGGCCGCGACAGCCCGAGGAGGATGCATCATGAGCGAAGCTGTTGGAATCATCGGGCTTGGCGTATTGGGATCCGCCATCGCCGAAAACATGCTGAAGGGCGGGCTGACGCTCGTCGGTTTCGACACCAATCCCGCAGCGTCGACGCCTTTGATTGAACTGGGATTCAACCCACTGACCTCGGCCGGCGAGGCCACGTTGCAGGCGAACATTCTGTTCACTTGCCTGCCGAATGTTGCGGCGCTTGCCAGCGTCTGCGACGAGGTCGCCGATGCGGGACAATCCGGGCAAATCGTGGTGGAACTGAGCACTCTGCCAGTCGTGGACAAGGAAGCCGCCCGGACCAGGCTGGCTGCCAGCGATATCACTCTGCTGGACATACCTGTCAGTGGGAATCGGATTATGGCCCTGCGCAAAGGTCTGACAGCGTTCGGCAGCGGCGACCGGACCGCCTACGATCGGGTCGAACCTATCCTGCTCACCTTCTGCAAGAAGGCGCACTATGTCGGCGAATTCGGCTGTGGGTCGAAAATGAAGTTCGTCGGCAACATGCTGAACCTGGTCCACAATTCGATCGCCGCCGAGGCCATGGTACTTGGCATGAAGTCCGGCCTTGATGCCAAACTGATCCACGAGGTCATCAGCGGCAGCGGCTCGAGTTCTGCCATGTTCGAGGTGCGCGGCGCGTTGATGGCCGAGAACGACTATCGACGCGAAGGCATGAACTTTTCCGTGCCGCTCAAGGACTCGCGGATCATCAGCGAGCATGCCGCCCGCCTTTCTTGCCCCACGCCGATCTATCAGGCGGCACTACAGAGCTATTACGCCGCAGTCGCCCAGGGTCATCGAGACGAGGATCAGTCGGCGGTCTGTGCAGCCATGGAGCGGGCGGCCAACTGCGAGCGCGACTAAGCATCAAGCAGCCAACTTGGCGGCGATGAGCCGGTCGAGATCGGCATATAGTCGGGTGAAGTCTCTCTCTCCCTCGCCTGCCTCCATCGCCTGGCCAAGAATCTCAGAAGCTGCGCGCGATACGGAAATGGGCAGTTCTAACTGATCGGCGAGGTCCACCCCCATTGTCAGGTCTTTGGCCAGATTGGCAATTCTGGAGCGACCGTCGAACGTGCCGCTAACGATATGTTGGGGAAAGCGAACCTCGCTTGCAAAACTTCTGGCATTTCCGGCATTGAAGACTTCGACGGCTCGTTCCAGCGAAATGCCCGCGCTTTCGGCAAGTCTTCCGCCCTCGCAAGTCGCCAGGAAGATTGTATGGCACACCAGATTATGGATCAGCTTCATCGTATGGCCAGCGCCGGACGGGCCGAGATGAAAGATATGCTCGGCGATCACGTCGAGTACCGGCCAGGCCTTCGTGACAGCCTCGGGGCTGCCTCCCATCATCAACGTCAGTTTTCCGGCATCGGCGGCTAGGGCACCGCCGGACATTCCACAGTCCAGGTAGGCGCCCCCCGAACCAGTTGTTAGGGACGCCAACCGCCGCGTCTCGGACGGGTTCGATGTTGTGAGATCGATCAGGACCGTACCGGGCTCCATCACATCGAGCAAAGCGTCATCGCCTGTCAGGATGCTGTCGATCTCTACCGAGCTCGGCACCACGAATAGAATGAATTTGCTTCTCCGCGCCATGTCATCCGCAGAAACAGCCGGGATCGGAGCCGGTAGATTGAGAGCGCTGACATGGTCTGCGTCGGTATGGAAAACCGCGGCGAGCTTTCTGGCGCCAGCGAGTTGGCGCACGATGCCCGACCCCATCTGCCCCACACCGATCACACCGACATCGGCATCCATGGCGGTCTCCCGGTTTTTCAGGTCGGCGTGACCTTGTCGCCGCTCGAGAGATGCTCGACGGTTTTGCCGGTTTCAGTGAAGGTCCGCGTGACGTGATCGGAACCGTAGATCCAAAGGATCAGAAGATCGTCCGCCCCGACATTGTTGAACCGATGCGGCTTGTCGGCCGGGATATAGGTGGTGTCGTAGCGCGATAGCCGTTTGGTGATGCCATCAACCTCCACCTCGCCTTCGCCTTCCAGCAAGATCACCATCTCATCGCAGTTATGGCTATGCACCGGCGCGGCGCGTCCTGGTGGAAATCGCGTTAGGCCGGAGGTAAACGATGTTGGCCCAACGCGCTCCGTTCCGACCAGTAGGGTTGTCGCGACACCGTCGCCGCGGTCGACCAGCGGCACCTCTTCGATGGGCATGATCTTCGCGTTGGACATAGTCTCTCTCGTCTAAGGGGATGTTGGGGCGGCAAACCTGGGTCCGCCGCCCCGACAATCGCTAACCGCCAAAACCCTCGATGAGTTGGCGATAGTCTTCGCTGAGCTCAGGGCGCAGCGCCTCGTAATCCTCGCCAGTCATGAAGGTCGAGGGATCCTCACCTAACTGCGCGGTCATCCGTTGGAACGTCCGATCTTCCTGCAGATCGATAAACGCCTGCCGCAAAACGGCCAGCCGATCTTCGGGAATGTCGGCCGGAGCAAACACGACACGGTGCATGTCACTGACATTGGCGTCGTACCCCAGCTCCTGCAGGGTCGGAACATCGTCATAAAGACGGGTTCCCGCCGCGGTGGCGAGCGAACGCAAATTGTCGCCTTGGGCCTCGATCACTGCCGGAAACATCATCGAGAAATCGACATCGCCAGCCAGCAAACCCTGAACCGTCGGACCACCGCCTTGATACGGCGTGAAGGCTGCCTCTACGCCCGCCTGCTGCATCAGCTGCGCACCCGGCACCATGATGGCACCCCAGTTGCCACTATGCCCAAAGCGCAGCTGGCCCGGATTTTCGCGACCATAGTCCAACATCTCTTCCAAAGTCTGCCAAGGCGCGTCGGCCCGGACGACGATTGTCAGCGGCGCGGCGTTCAAGCGTGCAACCGTAACGAAATCCTCAAGCGGCTCGTACGGCAGATCAACCAGGTGATGCTGCAATTGATCGAAGAAGTTATGCGAGAACAGAAGCGTGTAGCCGTCCGCAGCAGATTCTGCGGCGGCAGCGGTTCCAATCTGTCCGCTTCCGCCCGGCATCAAGCGCACGACCACCGGTTGTTCCAGATAGGTCGGCAGAATGCTGGTCACCACGCGGGCGTTAATGTCATGCGAGCCGCCAGCACCGAGCGGCAGGATCATGGTGATCGGACGATCCGGATAGGCGTCCTGCGCGGCCGCAGGAAGTACCGCCATCGTCGCGGCGGCCAGGACACTAGCCAGTTTCAAACATGTACGACGGAACATCTTACCCTCCCTCTTTATTGTCGCTCTTCGCTCCGTTTTACCCCGCCTCTACTTACGACTGAATCCGGGGAATCCTATTCAAGCGGCCTGCCGATGCGCGCCGATAGTTACTGGCTGACCACTCGCGGCCGACTGTGTCACAGCCTCCAGCACCGCGATGTTTCCGACTTTTTCCTCATCGGTGAAAGGATAGCTGCCGTTACCCATCGCGGCATCGGCAAAGGCTTCAAGATTGGCCCGCACCGTGTCCGTCCACTCGTATGTCCGAACAACCGGTTCTTGATCGGTACGCTGGAGTGTGAGCGTGACCGGTCCCATCGTATCCGGATGGGTGTGGTTCCGCACATCGACCCACGCTTCCGAACCAAACACCGTCAAGCGCAAAAACAGAGGTGTCTTGAGCACAGCACTGATGAACCCGGTGGCCCCGCTTTCGAATTGCAGCGTGACCGAAACTACATCGCCTGTTTCGAAATCAAGGGCGCGTTTGGCGGTCAGCGCGTGCACGGTTGAGACCGGGCCCAGGAGATTTAGATAAGCATCGGTGAGATGAATGCCCATCGCCGTCATGCCGGCGGCTGGGGCATCCTTGGGCGAGGCGCGCCAATCGGTCGGCGCCACGTTGGCCAGCTTGTCATGACTGAAATTGGACTCGATATGCATGATCGTGCCCAGTTCGCCGTTCTTGATCAGACGGGCAACCTCTTGCATGGCCGGCTCATATCGCCGCTCGTGGCCGATGCCGAGCTTCACGCCAGCCGCGCGGCACGCAGCGACCGATCGTTCGGCATCGGCGCGGGTCAAAGCGAGAGGCTTTTCGCAAAAACAGTGTTTGCCCGCCGCCGCCACCGCCTCGACTTGAGCCGTGTGCATGGAGTGGGGCGTGCAGAGGATGACCGCGTCGATGGCCGGGTCCGAGAGCGCGTCATCAGCCGCCGAAGATAGTGGAACACCGTGCTCAGCGGCAAAGCTGACGGCTTCTTCGCTTGGGTCGACGGCACGTACGATGCGCAGCTTATCGGAATCAGCCATGCGGCGAACCATATGTCGGCCCCACCAGCCCAACCCAAAGATCGCCGCGTTCAGCATCTAGGCGTCACCCACCCTTGTGACCGGCCAAGGCGCGGGCCCCGGCGTTATCCACAGCCATTGTGATCCCGGCAGAGTATGATGCGAAATGCATAAAACTGGCCCACCGATGCGTCATGCGCATTCGCCTACCTAACCCTACTCCGCCGCCTCGCGCACCTCTTCGCGCCACCAGCCATCACGCATGAAAGCGACATATTCGTCGAGATCGATGACCTTCGATCGCTTGATGTTGCCCACCATATGCTCGGTTTCCAGATCGACCTGCAAGCCGTCCACAAACCGGTTCCAGAAATTAAAGAACCCCGAGACCATGGTGATCTCAACGATCTGGGCCTCAGTGAAATGCTTCTTCAGCTCGGGCATTGCTTCTGGATGTTGGCGATAGGTGCGCTCAGTCAGATACTCGGCCCAGGCGATGGCGGCCTTTTCAGCCGGCGTGAACAGGTCTGAATTCTGATAGTCGCCCGCGACCGCCGCGATCACGTCGTCCTCAAAACCAATCGAGCGACCCAGCGCCGTGTTGTGGCCGATGCAATAGTCGCAGCCGTTCAACATTGAGGTTTTCAAGATGACCAATGTCTTGATGCGTAGTTCTAGGACGCCAGTGACTTCGTAGCGCAGCGCCGCCACTAGAAAGCCGATCAAAGGTTGCGCGGCCTTGGGCGAATGGGCGGCGACACGTACCGCGTTGGCAACACGGCCCATTAGCTTTTCGCAATGCCCGAACAGCACTTGGGCCTCGGGCTGGGCGTCTTCGTTCGTTGGAATGGTGAGCAAGGCCATGGCGGGGTCTCCCTTCTTAATCCGCGGCCGGCGGCCACAGGCGGCTGCCGACCACGGGCGATCCCGGCGAGTGGATCGTGTAGTTGATGATCTTGTTGGTCCAGACCTTCTGGTCCAGAGCCAAGGATTCGTGTCCTTGGAAATGTTTCTGTCGCTGCTCCAGCGAGGTGAACTCGTAGAGCACGGCGTGTTTCACCCAACCGGCTACCGCAACCAGCTTGCGGGTGGCAATGCAGCCCTTCATGCCCGACATCGCGGGCAGCCGGTACTGGCCATACCAGGCCGACAGGTCCCATTCGTCTTCGGTGGTTTTGGTGCGAAAACTGCCGAACTGGATGGCCGGACCTGTCGGCCCACCTCTTGGACGCGACGCCATTTCCGGCCCCGCGACATACGACTGTTCGATGAAGACCGCGCTGCGGGCACCGCGCCGCTGATCCAGCCGATCGCCTGCCATGTCGCCATCTAACTGGTCAACTCGCGGGTTGAAGAACATCTCGGCGTTGGGTGCGCCGACAAGCACAACATAATCGCGACCGGTTGGAACCTCGTCTTCGCCAGGGCGCGCCAGCTGGTCGGCAATCTTGTCCATATGGGCGCCGCCTCCAGTGTTTTTGTAGGTTGCCGCCCAGGCAAATCCCGGGCGTTCCAACAGCGCTGGCAAGTGCGTGCCGTGCAGCCAACCGAGGTGATCCTCAGTCTCCGCTTCCGGCAAATCGAACCACGTTGCGCAGATTGCCTCGCCCATCAATGGCCTCCCTCGTCGGCGTAAGTCCGACGCAGCTTGGCGCCCCGGCGCCACATGAAATAGGTCAGGAACGGCGTGATGATCACGATCACCACGGTGATGGGTCGATCGCCGATGACGTAGCCAAGAATGTTGCCTTGGCCAAGCGTCACCGTCTGCCCGAAGGAGTACTCAAGCACCGGCCCTAGGATGAACCCCATCACCAGCGGCGTGACATCGAACTTCAGCTTGCGCAGGGCGTAGCCCGCGATGCCGAACACGACCAGGAACACTAGGTCGAGCGTGTTGGAGCGATAGACGTACGTGCCCGCAAAGGCGAAGACGATGGTCAGCGGCAGCAGATAGGATTTGCCGATCGTGACAATCTTGGCGAATACCGGGACCAGCGCGTAACCGACCACCACGAACAAGAGATTGGCAAGCAGCATGGCGAACAGGATGGCATAGACCAACGCCGATTGAGTCGCGAACAGCTCTGGCCCTGGACGCAAACCCTGCGCCACGAATGCGCCGAGCAAGATGGCCGTGATGTTGTCGCCCGGGACACCGATGGTCATGAGCGGAACCAACGTCGGACCGTTGACGGCATTGTTCGCCGCTTCTGCGGCAGCTACCCCTTCCAGTTCTCCTGTGCCGAATTTCTCTGGCGTCGGAGAGGCGCTCTTGGCGGCCGCATACCCCATGAAGGCGGCTACGACCTGTCCCACGCCCGGTATCATGCCGATAACGGTTCCAATACCCGTCGAGCGACAGATTGTTCTAAAGCAGCCCTTGAACTCGGCAAACGTTAGCCTTTCGCCCTCTGCCTTGCCCGAGGTTTTGCGCACGAAGTCCGTCGTGCGTTTTTCGATTGCGATGAAGATCTCCGGCAACGCAAACAATCCGATCAGCATCGGAAGCAACGGTATGCCGGACCGGATAGCAAAGAAGTCGAACGTAAATCGGCTGGCGGCACCAATCGGGTCTTGACCGATCATGGCCAGGAACAGGCCGACCAGCAGCATCAGCAGTCCTTTGACCACAACACCGCCGCCACTGACCACGATCACCAAGAGGCTGAGCACCATGACGGCAGCCAGTTCCGGCGGGCCGATGCGCATCGCGATCAGGGCAATCGGGCCGATCAGCAAAATCGTGATGATGTCAGAGGTGATGTCACCGAAGGCCGAGGAAAACAGCGCCATCTCAAGCGCCTTGCGGGACTTGCCCTTCTTGGTTAGCGCAGGGCCATCGAATAAGGTCGCAACGGACGCACCTGTCCCCGGCATGGATACCAATATGGCTGGGATGCTGCCGCCGAATATGCCGCCCTTATAGACGCCAATCAGGAATGGGATGCCGACCAACGGGCTTAGGAAAAACGAGATCGGCAGCAGGACGGCCATGGCCATGATGGTCGTAAAACCTGGCAGTGCGCCGATGAACATGCCCAGGACGAGGCCGAGGGCCATCATCAGCATGGTATCCAGTCGCAGGGCCATCTCCAGACCCGCCAAAAGGCTTTCGAGCATCGATCAGAAGTCCGGCACCGCTGGCAGGTAAACCTGCAGCCAGCGGGTAAAGATGTAATAGATCCCCACCGGGACGACGATCGTGACGCCGATAATGCCGATGATGTTGCGCGAGCCGTAATAGAGCGTCAGCGCGATCGTCACGATAAAGCTGGAGATCACGAAGCCCAGCCGCTCCAGCGTTAGGGCGTAGAAAAACAGGACGATGACCGAGACGGCAATGTTGAGGACATTGTCCTTCTTCAAAAGCTTGAAGTCGTTTTTCTCGCGAATGCCGAAACTCTCGACGATGTACCAAATCCCGATCAGGAAGAACAAAACCGAGACGATCCTCGGGAACAGTTTCGGATCGAGATCGGAGGCCGATTGGCCAAACAGAGTTGGCGGGTCGTCCACCTCGAACGGGATGATGATGTAAAGAAGGATGGAGAAGAGGACGCAGACGATGCCGGCGACGGTATTGAAGTTCGGCTTGCCCTTGAGGATCATGCTTGGACCGCTTCCGGAGGGGCTGTGCCCCTTCTGTCTTCTCCCTTGGTCAACGTACCGGAACCGGCCCGCCGACGGCCCATTCCATGCATCTTTCGGTTCTGCGCCGAAGGTTCTTCTGGACGGGTTGGCGGTATTTTCGGAATCCAACTTAATGACGTAAAATTCGGAATTCCGCTTTTGATATGTTTTATGCGCATACTGTACCGGGAGGTATTTCGGCCATGAGTATGACGCTGAGACAGTTGGAGGCGCTGCGGCTGGTGTTGTCCCGTGGCACCACCAAGCACGCCGCCGAGGCACTGGGCCTGACCCAATCGGCGGTTAGTAGGCTGATTTCACAATTGGAGCAGGAAATCGGCTTCTCCCTCTTCGAACGACGCCAGGGGCGACTTCGGGTCACGCCCGAAGGACAGCAATTCTACACAACAGTGGAGAAGGTGCTGACCGGCGTCGATCAAATAAAGGCGATGGCACGGGACATCTCGACGCTCAGCTATGCCTCGCTGCGGGTGGCGGCCATGTCAGCCTTGGGCTTCGGCATGCTCCCGCCGGCTATCGAGACCATACGCAAACGCTATCGCCGGCTGCGCGTTTCGGTCGATATCGGTACGCGATCGGAATTGGAAGAAGGCGTTATGCGCGGGCGCTACGATCTCGGGCTGGTCACATTGCCGATCGAGAACGACGCGCTGCTGGTTGAGCCTTTGGGCGGGATCGAAAGCGTCTGTGTCTTGCCCAAGGACCATCCGCTCACGGAGCGTAATATCATCACGCCGCAAGATTTGGAGGGCGAGCAGTTCATCTCGATGGAGCCGGGCACGCTGTTTCGCTATCGCACTGACGAGCTGTTCTCACGACTTGGCATTCGGCGCACGCTACAGATCGAAACTCAGTCCACAATCATGATCTGCGGCCTGGTGGCTCAAGGTCTGGGCGTGTCGCTTGTGCACCGCTTCATCGCCGAGACATTTGCCGACCGGCTTGTGGTCAAAGATTTCGAGCCGACCTTCGGGTTCGAGTTTGGCTTGATTTTGCCCTCGGGATCGCCGCTGCCCCTAATCGCTCAGGAGTTCATCGACACGATTAAACTCGGCATGCGGGATTTTCAAAAACGCGGCCAGGTGGCGGACCTGCACAGCGCCATTACGCAGCCTGCTCAGGCACAAACCGGGCCCTAAAACGCGCCCGTTCGGCGGTGCTAAGGTTGGCGACCTCGATCGATGGGTCCGCCGCCAGCGCTTTTTCCAGCGCACTTTCCTTAGCGCTGGCGATTGTACGCTGGATCGAGGTCGCCTCGACTGCTGCTAAGGCGACCGCCTCGCGAACTTGGGAGGGCCATCGTTGATAGGTTGCTTCCCGACACAAAAGGGCGACGATGCCAACCAGGTGGCCCGTCATGGTCAAATAGCGGTGATGGCGCAACGTTCCCAGCCGGTCGATTGTGGCCAGCGAATTATCCTGCGCATCAACAGTTCCGTCTTCGACCGCCGGCATCAATTCGCGCAAATCAAGCGGGATCACGTCAAATCCCAGCCGCTCGAAGAGTTTGGTGTGCAGATAGTTCTCGATCGCCCGGATTCGCAACCCTTGGCATTCCGTAGGCGTCCAAATCGGTCGGACCCGATTTGTCAGATGGCGCAGCCCGTTGCTCCAATATCCAAGGACCCGCAGACCCGACTGGGCCAGCAATGCCTCAGAAATCCGCTGTCCCAAAGGTCCGTCGAGATCTGCCAACGCTGTCTCGACCGTATCGTAAGCGTAGGGCGTGTCGAGTTGGCTGAATTCCGGCGCAAACCGCGCTAGATAGCTGGTCGAGAGGTAGCAAAACTCGAACCGGCCAGCGCTCATCAGCGTTGGCAGATCAGCGGTCGCATGGCCCAGACGCAAGATATCGGGCTGCAACGCGACTTCGACCGGCAAGGTGCCGAGCCGGTCGCTTAGGCGATCCAGAAAGGTCGCTGCTGCCGATGTGTGGGGCGAATGCGGCCCCTGATAGCCGGCAAATCGCAGCTGGATCGGCAGTACTCCGGTCACGCCACCGCCGATTCGATCGCCGGGTCTGCGTTCAGTGGCAGCGACACCGGTTCGTGGCGCTCGGCCGACAGATCGGCGGCGATATAGACCTCCATCACCTTGCGCGCTTGTTCCGGCGTTACCAGCACCGGTCGATCGCGCGCAACCGCGTCCACGAAGTGGAGCGTCTCACTTGCCATCGGGCCAGCATAGGTGTGGCCGACCCGTTCGCCAGGCATGGAAGAGATGGGGAACCGGATGCCCTCCGACATGGTGTTCAGCACGACATCCTTGTGCCCATCATCGATGAACAACGAGCCCTCAGAGCCGACGAATTCCAGCCAGGTAGTCGAATAGTTTGGGTAGCCGGGCGGGAGGATCCATCCCGCACCAATACTAAAGACGGTGCCATCATCCATGGTGACGACGATCCACATGCAGTCCGACGCATTGCGCGTCTTGATCATCACCTTT
>JBCCER010000021.1:0-35410 GCA_039030175.1 Pseudomonadota bacterium | reverse complement strand
CCTGCGCCCCAGCCTGATCGAGGCCCATTTTGAGGTCTCGCCCTATTGCGGCGGCACCGGCATGATCCGGACGACCGAATCATCGTCCCTGCTGGTCCTGCGCGCGGTTGTCGAGGAAGGCATTCGTAAACGTTCTGCCGGCATTACGGTCTCTGTTCCGACCAAGGTGGCGCTTTACATTCTGAACCAAAAGCGTGCGGCGCTGGCGGAGATCGAAGCTCGGTACGGCATTGAGGTCGGCATTGAGGCTGACGATGGGTTGCTGGTGCCGAACTATCGGTTGGAGCGCAGCCGATCGCGCCCCGATGACGACTCCCAGGGGCCCGTGGACAGTGACAGGGTCATGTCGGACGTCGATGCCGATGCCGCCGAAAAAGGCGCCGGCGAACGCGGTTCGGGATCATCTTCCGAACAAGGCGAGGAGGACGGCCGCGGAAGGCGCAGGCGCAGGCAGCGACGCCGCCGGCGTGACAGCGACCAAGCCGCGACCGGAGATGTCTCGTCGACCGAAGAGGCTGTGGTTTCTGGAGAGGCCGCAGACGATCCAAAGGTCAGGGAGCCTTCAGATCAACTTGCCGAGGCCGGCACGTCGGACGAAGAGGACGACGAAAGCCAGAAGAGACGGCGCCGCGGCCGTCGGGGTGGTCGCAGCCGCAGCCGACGTCGCACGGACGATAGCCAACCCTCGGATGTTGCCGAGGAGGTAGTGGCCGCTGCCCCGGCGGATATTCTTGAGGAGGACCCGCGCGAAGCAGACGGTCGCGACGCAGACCCCAGAGATCAAGCCGAGGATGAGCCGGCCCCGCAACATCGGGCGACAGCGGACGATTCTGCCGTCGAGGCAAGGGAGAGGCCAAAGCGGACCCGTCGCCGTCGTCCGAAAAAGGCCGACACAAAGGAGGCAGCTGCGGAGGTTGAACAAACCGACGCCGAGAGCGCCAAGGACACAGATTCGCTGTCGACGGAAGCTAAGGACGGTAGCCAGGAGCCGGTAGCCGAAGAGCCGTCCCCAACTCAAGGGGAGGAGACCTCCGAACCGGCGCCTGAAGAAGCTGCGGGGCAAAGCTCGGACGAAGAAGCCAAGCCCAAACGCACGCGGACACGGCGTCCTCGCAAACCTCGCAAGAAGGCCACCGAGGTTGCTGCCGAGGCTACGGCAGAGCAAGCTTCCGATGATGCGGCCGCAGCATCCGAACCGAAAGTGATCCCCATCGAAGTTGCGTCCGACCCTACGCCTGCAAATGACCAGGAAGGCGAGGTTGAGGCAGAGTCTGACGGTGCAAAGCCAGATGATGAAGTCGAAGCGGAGAACCAGGCCGTCGCCTCATCCCAGGTCGTCAACAAACCGCCAGAAAAGCCACGTCGCGGCTGGTGGCGCCGGGTGGTTAGCTAGAAGGCAAGATACAGTCGGTCAGCGGTCCGAGCTGACCCATTCGGCGATGGATCGTGTTCGCATAGCCCTGCACATAGTTGGTGGGGCGTGCAGCCGACCGGCTCCGTGGAGCCGGTAAGATTGCCACTAGCAGCGAGGCCTGGCGGCTGGTCAGGTCAGCGGCTTCGAGGCCGAAATAGTGACGCGCGGCGGCGCCAACGCCATAGATGCCTGGCCCCCATTCGGCGATATTTAGATAGATCTCCATGATCCGCGATTTGGGCAAGATCAGTTCGACAATGCTTGTTTCGTAGACCTCTACGGCCTTGCGGATAAAGCCGCCGCCTGGCCACAAAAACAGGTTTCTTGCCACCTGCATCGAAATCGTGCTGGCCCCGCGTAACCGGCCGCCGGCACGCCATGTGGTCCAGGCGTCTGCCACCTCGCCCCAATCGAAGCCGCGATTTTCGCAAAACAAATTGTCCTCACCGGCGATGACTGCGACGCCGACCGTCTCAGCCACGTCGTGCAAGGGGACCCAGTCGCGCTGCCAGCCCTCTCCCTCAAACAGCCGGATGACCATCAATGGCGTCGCCGGCACGGGCACGACTCTATATGCCGCGGTCAGCACCACAGGAACCACGACAAAAAGCACGATCACCAGTGTGACAAACCGTCGGCCCCAGATGCCAAGACGCGCGCGCCACCGGGGGGCAAGCCGTGGCAACAGCCTCACCGATCAGGCCAGCCAGCGCTGCAAACGCTCAGCCGCCGACTGCATATCTTCCGTCGACCCAGCAAAGGAAAAGCGCATCGTACGGGCGCCGCGCTCGGGATCGAAATCCTGCCCGGGCGTAGCGGCCACACCGGTGTCGTTCAGCATCCTACGGCAAAACTCGACACTGTCGTTGGTCAGATGGCCGATGTCGGCATAGAGGTAAAAGGCGCCGTCTGATTGAGCCAGACGGTTGAACCCGGCTTTTGGCAACTCCTCAAGCAACAACCGCCGGTTCGCGGCGTAGCGTGCGACATTACGGTCCAATTCCTCGGTGCAGTCAAAGGCGGCAACAGCAGCGTGTTGAGCCACGGCCGAGGGCGAGATGAAGAAATTTTGCGCCAGACACTCCACCTGCCTGGTTAAGTCTTCCGGCAAGACCATCCAGCCCAACCGCCAACCGGTCATGGAGTAGTATTTGGAAAAGCTGTTGATGATGATCGCATCGTCAGTCAGGTCGAGTGCCGTCGTTTCAGGCATGCCGTAGCTGATGCCATGATAGATCTCGTCCGAAATCAGGCGGATATTATGGGCCTCGCAGTAGCTGACCAGATCGGCCATCGCCTGCCGGTCCAACATCGTGCCTGTCGGATTGGACGGGCTGGCGACGATGAGGCCATCGACAGGCTTGTCCAGTCGGTCGAGTTGATCGGGAGTCGGCTGGAAACGGCTTTCCGGGCCCGTCGGAACCTCAACGACTTCGATCTCCAGGGCGCTCAGAATGTTACGATAGGCAGGATACCCCGGCGCCCCTAGAGCGACGCGATCGCCGGCATCGAAGGCACTCAAGAACGCTAGCAGAAATGCGCCGGACGAACCTGCCGTTACAGCGATCCGTTCGCTGTCAACCGTGCAGCCATGCCGATCGGAATAGTATCGGATGATCTTCTCGCGAAGGGACGGAATGCCGAGTGCCAGGGTATAGCCCAGTACGTCCCTGTCCACGACATCGCGCGCAGCCTTCAGGACTCCTTGGGGGGCCGGAGTGCTTGGTTGCCCCACCTCCAAATGCAGAACGTCACCGTGGCTTTGCTCGCGCTCCGCAGCCGCCGTCATGACATCCATGACGATGAAGGGCGGGACATGCCCCCGCCGGGAAATTTTTAGGGTCATGGCAAAGTCACCGCAAAAGCGTTTCCGTTGACAGGCCATAGCCGCCATTTGCCGGATCAGCAACGCCGCGACATTCCCGTATCGCGGCGCGATCCCATGGGCACAGCAACCCCGTAACTCGGCCGGTTGAGAACGAAGCGTCCGGCGTCTCGCCGCGCACCGCCGCGTTCAGCAATACGGAAGCAAAGCTGGACAGGCTTCCCGTCGATCCCGCAACATCGATCGGGATTGTGACGGGCTCGTTGTAGCGTATCGCAATGGACGGAAGATTACGCGTCGGCCCACCGATTGGGATGCCAGTGTCGCCGGCCGTGACGTTGCTACTGACCGGGCTGAATCCAAAGCCGCAGGCAATGGCCATCTCGTCCTGTGACATTGCGACGGCGACCAATCCCGAGCTGCCCGTGCCGCCGTCAGGCAATCGTTGCCCGTACGCAGCCACCGAAAACGCATCTACAAACCATACATCGCGTCCGCCAAGTGCTGGCCCGAACGACACGAGATCGTTGCCGTAAGAGGCTGTCGCGGGCTCACCCCATGACAGGCCTGACGCGCGAAGCTCGTTGACGGTCAAGGGCAAGCCCGCCGCACTCGCTCCCTCGGCATACCGCCGTCCCAATGCCCCTTCGTAAAAGACCTGTATCCCTCCCGTTCTGATCTCGGAAAGGCTGTCGGCAAGGGCCAGGCGCTCACTTGCCGTTCTTCCCGTGCTATCAATCCCTGGTGGCGCAAAACGGAGGGTGGTTTCTGCGATCGCGACCATTTCCGACCAGCGCAGATTGCCATAGTCGGCATGCACCGCCGCCAGACCACGCAGGAATCCAGGAATTGCCGCACCACTGCCGGCTGAGACAGCCGGAAAATCGATCAGGCGGGTCGCCTTCTCCTCAGGATCGAACACCAGGCACGTACCGCCGCCCGCAATGCCGACCTGGTCAGGGCGCTCCACGGCCATCATGAAGGCCATCGCAACCACAGCATCGGCCGCCGAGCCGTTGCCGTTGAGGACTTCCAGCCCTACATCTGTTGCTTGGGCAACATCCGAAGAAGCGCCGATGCGGCCCACAACACCTACCTGCTGAACCACCTGGACACAGCCGGCCAGGATCGCACTCACGGTAATTATACCGGCTATGCGGCACATTTGGCGGTTATAGTGTCGCCACCAGGATCTAAGTGACGGAGTTGTCGTGCGCGCGTTCATTCGAATTCTCTTAGTTCTCGGCTTCGTTGCTGGCGGTACCGTATCGGAGGCCATGGCACAAGGCCGGATCTCCTTCATCCGCGATGCGGAGATTGAGACTATCATCCGCCAAATGGCTCGGCCAATCTTCCAGGCAGCCGGCCTCAACCCAAGTGCGGTCGACATCTATCTGGTCAATGACCGCGATTTGAACGCGTTTGTTGCCGGCGGCCAGAACATGTTCCTGAACACCGGTTTGATTGCGCGGACGGAATCCCCCGGTGAACTGCTCGGTGTGATCGCGCACGAAGCCGGCCACATAGCGGGCGGACACCTCGCCAGGGGCCAGGAACAGATTGAGCGCGCAAGGCAGCTTGCGATCCTGACCACCCTACTCGGTGCCGCAGCAGCGGCAGCGGGAGGTGCCGATATCGGTGCCGCTACGGCGGCGGGCGGCCAGGCATCGGCGCTCAGTTCGATGCTCTCCTACAGCCGAACCATGGAAAGCGCCGCCGATCAGGCCGCAATGCGCTATCTGGACCAGGCCGGTTACTCATCGGAAGGCATGCTGTCCTTCCTGGAGACGTTGCAGGACCAAGACTTACTGCCCTCCAGCCGGCAGACCGAGTATCTCCGCACCCACCCGCTTACCTTCGATCGCATCGAGGCCGTGCGCAACCACGTGGGCCGATCGCCTCGCACCGGTTTGGAATTCTCGCCGCAAGTTTGGGACCAGTTCGAGCGCGTGCGCGCCAAACTAATCGGATTCCAGCAGCCGCAATTAGCGCTTCAGATGTACCCGGCTAGCGCCAGCGGTATCGCACCGCGCTATGGCAGGGCCATTGCGCTTTATCGACTTGGGCAATTGAACCAGGCAACCTCGGTGATGAACCAGTTAATCGCGGCCGAACCGTCGAACCCCTATTTCCAAGAGTTGATGGGCCAGATCCTGTTCGAAAACGGCCGACTACAGGAGGCACGACCTTTCTACGAGCGAGCAGATCAGCTATTGCCCGGAGAACCGCTGATCCAAGTCGCCCTAGCGCGAATTCTGATCTCAGAAGGCGGCCAGGCCAATCTGCAGGAAGCCGTCGACATGCTTACTACCGCTGTGCAACGGCCTGGCGGCCGGTCGCCCTTTGCCTTCCGCCTACTGGCCACCGCGTATGGCCGGATGGACAATATGGGAATGACAGCCCTTTCGTTGGCCGAAGAGGCGCTGGCCTTGGGCGATGCCCAGACCGCGAATCGGCAGGCCGCAAGAGCCCTGCAGTTGCTGCCAAATGGAGCTCCGGGCTATTTGCGCGCGCTCGATGTCCAACGCGAAGCTCAACGTCTTCAGGAAAGATGACAGGGTCGATCGCGGTGCCACCTAACTGCGATGTTGGACCGGTACTATCCGCACACTAAATTGATGTCACGTTAGCTTGACCCGGCCCAATCATCGCCATCTTATGCCGGCAATTAGCTCAATATAGTCAAACTGAAAGGATCGACGATGCTCCGTCGCCTGCCCATGCTCGTTACGGTCGCCGCCTTGGCTCTATCGACCGCACCGAGCGCCATGGCGCAATTTGATAGCGCCGAAGAGGATGCCATCCGGCTAATCGTTAGAAATTATTTGATCGAAAATCCCGAAGTGCTGGTCGAAGCCCTACAGATCTACCAGGCCCGGCAGGAAGAAGCAGACGCCCTGGCGCAGCAGGAGGCGGTAGCCAGTTTGGGCGAGCGCCTGTTTGAAAGCGGCGCTCCGGCGATCGGACCTGAGGATGCCAGCGTCACTTTGGTCGAATTCTTCGACTACAATTGCGGCTTCTGCAAGCGGGCTCTTGACGACGTTCAGACCTTGTCGGAAACGGACGACGATCTTCGAATCGTCTTCTTGGAAATCCCGATCCTCGGTCCGTCCTCGGTAACGGCTTCACGGGCAGCGCTAGCCTCTAGGGAACAAGGACTCTACAACGAATATCACGTGGCGTTGATGAGCTATCGCGGCACGCATAGCGATGAGTCGATCTTCGCTTTAGCTGAGGAAGTCGGTCTCGACATCGACCAGCTGCGAATCGATATGGAGTCCGAGGCAGTGTCTCAAGAGATCTCCGACAATCTCTTGCTCGCCGAAGCGGTCGGCGTCAGAGGCACACCGGCCTTCGTAGTCGGCGAACGGGTAATTCCAGGCGCCGTGGGCTTGAGGGCGTTGGAAGATGCGATCGACTACGCCAGACAGGAAAGCTGATCGGCAGTATAGGTTCTGAGAGGATAGAAGGTAGGCGATGTCTCGAACCGTGAAGATCCTCTTCGCCGCAGCGGTTGCGCTGGGCCTGTCTCAGGGAGCGAAAGCGCATCCGCACGTCTTCGTTTACACGGGATTCGTCCCCGTAGCCGAAGACGGTCGCCTGGTGGCCGTCGAAACCAGTTGGAGTTTTGATCCGCTTTACTCCGAAATGGTCATGGCGGACGCCGATACTGACGGTGATGGCGTGTTGAGCGAGGCCGAGCAGGCGGCCTTGACCGCCGTGTTCTTTGCCGATCTGCCAGACTACGACTTCCTCACCCGCGTCGGCATCGATGGGGTTTGGCACGGCATCTCCGAGGCCGACGGGTTTTGGGTCAACGGTCGGGATGGCATCTTGAGAGCCGGTTTCACCTTGCAGCTCGATTTGCCCGTCGAGTCGACGGTCGAGCTGATGTCGTTCGATGACGAGTACTTTATCGCTTTCCAACCCGACGAAGGCTCGGTCGAGATGGCCGGAGCCTCAGCTGACTGGCAATGCGAGGTTCGACGATACGATCTGGAGTCCTGGTATTTCGGCCCTGTTGTGAGCGATGGGCTCGCCTGCGAAAGGATCGGGAGCACATCGTGACACGTCGTGCGAGCCAAGTATCGGCTTGGCTCTTTATCGTGTTCTTGACGCTGGCCGTCAGTTCGGTGGCGTTGGCGCAACCGATGATTCCGCGCGGCAGTCCAAGTCCGGAATATTCGGGCTTTCTCGACCATCTACCGGCCCCGATCAGTGCTGTCGTCCGTGAAATAAATACCCTACAGGTTGACCTCAGTCGGCGGCTAAACACGGAACTTGCCGAACTGCGCGGCGGCTCGGGCGCATTTTTGTGGCTCTGTGCCATCGGTTTTGTCTACGGCGCCCTTCACGCGGCCGGACCTGGTCATGGCAAAGCAGTCGTAGCGTCATTTTTGCTGGCCCGCCGGCTGTCGATTCGCAAAGCAATCGGTGCATCTTTCTTGATGGCGATGGCGCAGGGCGTTACCGCTGTCGTCCTGGTCGGCGTCCTTGCAGTCCTGCTTGACCTGACTGGCCCCGCCTTGACGGGACGGGCCGATTGGCTGGAGTTGGGCAGCTATGCCCTGATCGTCCTGTTAGGCGCAGCCATGCTGGTCAACTCGTTGCGCGGCCGGCATGTCTGCGGACACAGCCACGGGGCACACGATCATCCCAGCCAGCAGGAACACAGCGCTCGGGGTCTACTGCCCCTAGGCGCCGCCGTAGCGCTGCGCCCGTGCACGGGCGCGTTACTCATCCTGCTGTTCACCTTGGCCAACGGCCTGTTTCTCGCGGGCATTGCGGCGGTCGCAGCAATGGCGGTTGGCGTCGGCCTGACCGTGGCTCTGATCGCCCTTGCAACCATTGGCGTGCGCCATATGTCGCTGGTGGCGGCCAGGGGCCATGACGGTGCGTTCGTGTTCGCCCAGCGCGGGTTTGCGATCTTTGGATCGGCGGCCGTCCTGGCCTTCGGCGTCTTGTTCCTACTCGCCGCGCTTAGCCGGCTAACCTAGTCGGAAGCGTCTGGCTGGTCGTCCGGCGCTGTCCCTGCCAATTCGGGGAGAGCCAAGACGGTATCGTTGATCCCGGCAACCGTCGGGAACTTGTCGACGTTGCAGCCAAAGCGCCTCGCGTTGAAAATCTGTGGCACCAAAAACGCGTCCGCAATGGTCGGTGTATCACCGTGGCAATAGCGGCCGGTCGACGGATGGCCGGCCAGCATCCCTTCCAGCCCGGCCAGTCCCTCGTCGATCCAATGGCAGTACCACCTGTTCATAGTCTCCTCGTCGACATCCATCTCGTTGGTTAGATATCGCAGAACTCGAAGATTATTCACTGGATGGATCTCACAGGCTATGGCCGAGGCCAATGCCCGAACCCTTGCTCGCCCCGCCGCATCCGACGGCAGCAAAGGTGGCTCGGGTCTGGTTTCCTCGAGATACTCGATCATGGCGATCGACTGGGTGAGGACAGTACCGTTATCATCTATCAAGGTCGGTACCAAACCTTGCGGATTCATGGCAAGATAGCCTTCGGACCGATGGTCCTTCCGACGCAGATGAACAAAATCCATCTCATAATCGATGCCTTTGAGGGCAAGCGCGATGCGCATGCGGTAGGCAGCGGAAGAACGAAAATAGGAATAGAGCTTCATCGGCTTTTCCATTGCGTCGCGTGACGGCCGCATCCTACTTAACGGGTTCGTCTCATTCGATCCAGCGAGCCTTCACAATGACAAATCCAAACCCCTCGACGATCGTCTTCGATATCGGCGGCGTGTTGCTCGATTGGGACCCCCGATATCTCTACCGCAAGCTCTTTGACAGCGACGAAGCGATGGAGGCGTTCTTGAGCGATGTGTGCTCGCAGGACTGGAACGAGCGGATGGATGCCGGGCTTAGCTTCGACGATGGGGTGGCCGAATTGACGGAACAGCACCCCCACCATTCCGACCTCATCCACGCCTATCACCATCGCTGGATCGAGATGGTTCCAAGAGCGATTGAGGGCACAGCAAAAATTCTAGAAGAAGCACAGGGTCTCGGCCATCCGGTCTACGCGATCACGAATTTCAACGCCGAGAAGCTGGAGTTGGCAAGCGAGCTCTATCCGTTCCTGCGCGGATTCGACGGCATGATCGTGTCCAGCGAGGTCCGCATGATGAAGCCAGATCCAGCCATCTTTCTCGAGTTCCTACGTATCTATGGCAAGCGCTCTGAGGACTGCGTTTTCATCGACGACCGAGAATCCAATGTGGCGGCTGCACGAGATCTCGGCATGCACGGCCTTCATTTCACAGGGCCGACACAATTGCGCACCGATCTTGCCGCGCTAGGTTTGCTATAGTCACTTTGGCCAGACGCTGTCGGTGATGGTATAGGGGGGAACATGCTGGTGAGACATTTGATGATGGAGACGGTATTCCGATGACCCGGTACATTCGCGTTCTTGTTTTTTCCTTTGCGCTCGCGCTTCTCCCCGGTGCGGCATTGGCTGACATGGATCGGGCGATGGAGTTGCTCGAAGCGGGCGACTTTGAGGGCGCCTTTGCCGAGCTTCTGCCCCATGCTCGCGAAGGTAATCCCCGTGCCCAGACGGAAATTGCGATCCTTTATTTGAATGGCAGGGGTGTCGAAGAGGATTCTGAAGAAGCACTCAGCTGGGCTAGAGAGGCCGCAAATCAGAGCGATCCGTTTGGCCAATACCTGCTGGGCTGGATGCTGGTGAACGGGCATGGAACCGAGCCCGATGCCATAGCGGCCATCCCGCTCTACGAGGCCGCAGCTAACCGTGGCCTCGTCGCCGCCCAAACTGCGCTGGCAAATTTGTTTACCTATGGTGCGGACGGGATCGAGATTGATCATACCGAGGGCGATTACTGGTACGCCCAGGCGGTCCAAAATGGCGATCCTCAAGCGATGAACGGCTTCGCCTGGTCGCTGGTCATTCGCGATCAGAACCTGATTGACGCGCTGAACATTTCAGAGACCTCTGTCGCACTGGAGCCCGGCAACGCGGCATCGATCGATACGCTCGGGACCATCCGCCTGCTGTTGGAAAGGTACGAGTCAGCCGCAAAGTACTTGGAACTGGCGGTCGCCCTGCAACCCGACTACCCGCCCTTCATGGCCCGCCTCGGTGACGCCTACGCGGGTATGGGAGACGATGCGAGCGCCCGAGCCCAATGGGAGGCTGCGATGTCCGCAGTCGCGACCTATGAGGGCGGCTATGACGAGCTCTGGGATATCGATGCAGTTAGAGACCGTCTCGGCCTCTAACCGATGCCTTAAGATTTGTAGCGCACCTCGCCGAAGCACGAATAGCCGAGTCCTCCCCATATGACTGTCTTGTCCGGGCCTCCCCCTTTTGGCGGCCCCGACTTCAACCCCATGGCCTATTCGGCGGCCTTCGGCGGCGCAGGCGTCTTCCAGCTGTCGACATAGCCGGTCCATTCAACCTTTGTCGCCGCCTCGCCAACGTCGAGCGCGTCGCGCGTGTCAATCATGACGGCGTATTCGTCGGTCGCGGGCTTCTTGGGCCTCAGCATCCCAGCCAACGCCTTGGGATGCGGCCCATGGGTAAAGCCGCACGGGTGTAGGGTCATCATGCCGGGATGGATGTTGTCGCGGCTGAAGAAATCCCCCGCGTGATAAAACAGCACCTCGTCGTAATCGTCATTGTTGTGGAAGAAAGGCACCTTGACGGCCCCGTCATCCGTCTCAAACGGCCGAGGGCAGAACGTACAGACGACAAACCGGTTTGCGACAAAGGTCGTATGGGCCGATGGCGGCAAATGATAACGATGGCTCATCAATGGCCGAATGTCGGCGACATTGATCCGAACCGGCGATAAGTCCCCTTTCCAGCCAACCGCATCGAGAGGATTGTAGGGATAGGTGACGGTGGATACCTCGCCACGGCGCTTAATCTCCACACGCCATGTCCCTGCCCCCTGCTGATCCAAAAACGCTTGATCGATAGACGGCACATCCAGCATGGCGGGATCAAAAATCGCGTGCGGACCAACGATCCCCTTGTCCGGCAGCATATAGCTTCCGTTCGTGGCCTCGATCATGAGCAGTTGAATGCCGTCGCCGCCTTCGACCCGCCACATGGTCGATCGCGGGAGTACGATGTAATCTCCGGCCCTGAATGCGAGATGACCGTAATCGCAAAACAGGTCCCCCTCGCCCGCATGGACGAACAGAAGCTGGTCCCCGTCGCCGTTTCGAGCAAGACTGTTCATGCGCGTCGGTGCGTTCCAAAGCCGGACCTCGATTGAGGCATTTTGCAAGACCACGGGCGCCTGCCACGGCGAATCAGGGCCCGCCTCAATCTTGGTCAAATCGAACGCACGCGGTTTGAGCGGCCCATTCCAATCGACCCATCCTGTCGGGGGATGCGCATGGTACATGTGGGTCGCCGGGCCAAAGAAACCTTCCTTGCCCATCTCGCGCTCAAACGTGCCTTCCGGAAGATCGGCGTGCGCCTGGCGTGATGCGTTGCCTTCTACCCTAGGAACGCCGATCCAATGTCGATGGGCCACGACGATTCTCCGTTTCTTGTTGTATCGGTAACCGCGACCGCTCGCACGTTGCTGCCGCGACGCGGGGGCAAAACGCCTTCTCGGCATATAGGAGACCGCCAGTCGCCTCCAAGGTGTGAATCGACGGCGGCTTGCCCCGACTCAAGCGATGCTTTAAGCAAGATAACTGTTCTGACAAGTCCTTGACCGCGCTCCATGGCCAACGACCAACCAAGCGTTCTGATTGTCAACGGTCCGAATCTCAACATGTTGGGACTTCGCCAGCCGGCGATCTATGGGGCCGACACACTGGCCGACGTCGAGGCAGCATGCATGGATCGTGCCTCAGATCTGGGGCTGACGATCGACTTTCGGCAGAGCAACCATGAAGGCGAACTCGTCGGCTGGGTCCAGGAGGCCCGCCAGATCCACGACGGCATCGTGATCAACGCAGGCGCTTACAGCCATACGTCGGTCGCTATTTTGGATGCTCTGTTGGTATCCGAACTGCCCGTGATCGAAGTACACCTGTCTAACATCTATCGACGTGAGGCATTCCGGCATCATTCATATGTCAGCGATGCCGCGACGGGCGTAATCTGCGGCTTAGGCGCGCAGGGATACGTGCTAGCGCTTGACGGGATGGCCGGACTTATCGAAAGCGATGCCGGCTGATGCAATTTTCAAGGAGACATGGCTCGATGGCCCGGTTTCAAATCGACGACGAGCTTATTCGTAAACTTGCCGAGCTATTAGATGAAACGGGGCTGACGGAGATAGAGTTTTCGGAGGGCGACAAGCGGCTGCGCGTCGCCAAATCTGTCGCTCAAAATGTTGTTGCCGCGCCCGCAGCAGCGCCCGCGCCGGCAGCCGAAGTTGCGGCGCCGGCAGTGCCGGCACCTGCCGAAGCTCCCGGTGGCGGAATGCCGGAAGGTGGGGTTACCTCGCCAATGGTGGGAACGGCCTACTTGGCGCCTGAACCAGGGGCGCCCAATTTCGTTAAGGTCGGCGACACCGTCGCGGAAGGCCAGACCCTGGTCATCATCGAGGCGATGAAGGTGATGAACCCAATCCGTGCCCCGCGCGCAGGAACCGTCACGAAGATCCTAGTAGACGACGCCCAACCGGTGGAATTCGGCGAAGTCTTGATGGTTGTGGCCTAACTGTCGATGTTCGAAAAAGTCCTGATCGCCAACCGGGGCGAGATCGCGCTTCGCATCCACCGCGCTTGCAGGGAAATGGGGATAGCGACCGTTGTCGTTCACTCCACCGCTGACGAGGATGCGATGGCGGTGCGGCTCGCAGACGAGGCCGTGTGCATCGGCCCCCCAGCGTCGCGCGACAGCTATCTGAACATCCCGGCTATCCTGTCTGCCGCAACGATTACCGGCGCAGATGCCATCCATCCGGGAATTGGATTTCTGGCAGAAAACGCCAAGTTCGCCGAGATGGTGGAGGAGCACGGCTTCGCCTTTATCGGCCCGACGGCTGACCATATCCGCGTGATGGGCGATAAGATCACGGCTAAGGCGGCTGTCTCGGAGGTCGGCTTGCCGGTGGTTCCTGGCTCGGACGGTGCCATCGAAACCGTCGGCGAGGCCCGAACATTCGCTGAGACCATCGGCTATCCCGTTCTGATTAAAGCCACCGCGGGCGGCGGCGGGCGGGGCATGAAAATTGCGCCAGGCGCGGACGAACTGGAATCGGCGTTCACCATGGCCCGCAGCGAGGCGATGTCGTCGTTCGGCAATGACAGCGTCTACATAGAGAAATTTCTCGGTCATCCGCGCCATATCGAGATTCAAATCCTAGCCGACACTGACGGCAATGTGGTGCATTTCGGCGAGCGCGATTGTTCGGTGCAACGCCGGCACCAAAAGGTGATCGAGGAAGCCCTTTCGCCGGCCCTCAATGCCGAAGAACGCGAGAAGATAGGCAACCTCGCGGCCCAGACGGCAAAGCAGCTCGGCTATCGCGGCCTCGGCACGATGGAGTTCCTCTACGAGAACGGAGAGTTCTATTTCATCGAAATGAACACCCGTTTGCAGGTGGAACACCCGATCACTGAGATGATCACCGGTATCGACCTGGTGCGGGAGCAAATTCGTGTCGCGTCTGGCGCCGCGCTTGGCTACGAGCAGTCGGATATCGGCTTCAATGGCCACTCCATCGAGTGCCGGGTCAACGCCGAGGACCCCGAGACCTTCGCACCGTCGCCCGGCAAAGTGGTGAATTATCACGCGCCTGGAGGATTGGGCATTCGGGTCGATAGCGCACTTTATGACGGATACAAGGTGCCACCCTTCTACGACAGCTTGATTGCCAAACTGATCGTCCACGGCACGACTCGGAACGAGTGCCTGATGCGTCTGCGCCGCGCGCTGGAGGAGTTTGTCATCGATGGGGTCAAGACCACCCTGCCCCTTCATGCGCGTCTGGTCAGCGAGCCGGATTTTGTGAATGGGAACTACGATATCAATTGGCTTGAGCAATTGATGGCGCAGGATTGACCCCCCATCTAACGGCACAGGCGTTGGGCCAGATGACTGGCCGGGCGCTGAGAATTGTGAGTCGTCGATGGTGGAAGTGACCCCGGATCTTTTGCTGCGCGCCTACGCGGCAGGCTATTTTCCAATGGCCGAATCCGCGCGTTCGGAGACGTTGCTCTGGGTCGACCCTCCGCGCCGTGGCGTTCTTCCTCTTGAAGGTCTGCATGTTTCGCGCTCGCTCCGCCGCCGTGTCCGGCAGGGTCGGTATTGCGTGACGATTAACAAGTCATTCGACACGGTCATCCGGGCCTGTGCCGAGTCGACGCCTAACAGGCCCGATACGTGGATCAATAACGATATCCTGATGCTCTACGGCGCCCTGCATCGGCGCGGGCATGCCCATTCGGTCGAATGCTGGGATGGCGACGATTTTGCCGGCGGTCTTTATGGGGTGTCGCTTGGCGGCGCCTTTTTCGGCGAAAGCATGATCAGCCGGCAAACCGATGCCAGCAAGGTGGCACTGGTTCACCTGGTCGCGCAGCTACGCGCCGATGGCTTCGTTTTGCTCGACACCCAGTTCAAGACCGACCATCTCGCCAGCCTAGGCTGCATTGAGATCGAAAAGCCCGAATATGAGCAACAGCTCGATGCTGCCCTGGAGATCCGCCCCAGTTTTTCGGCGGGTGACCGGCTGATGGAGCTAGGAGATCTCTTACAGTCTGCGTGATGGAGTGGGCGCCGGCAATGGCGGGTTTCCGGGCAGACCGTATGACGCGTCGCGCGCCATGTCTTCCGGTGGTTGCGGCACTTCATCGACACAGTCCACCAGCCAAAGGTCATAGACCGGATGTTCCATAGTCGCGACCGACCGCGCGGCAGAGAACATCCACCCGCCGAAAACGTCGTCAGGAGATTCTCCAGGAGGAACGTCGCGAATCTCCAAGAAAACCGCGTTAGCGTCCGATCGATCGGCGGCGGTGGACTGGCACGACCGCACGGTAATCGAGAGCGTGCCAAAGTCAGCCGTATCGCCGACCCCCACGGCCAAGGTCGTTACCGACGCCGTGATCTTGTCCAGGGCGCTTAGCACTGCGAAAGAGCGACTCTGATCCGGTCGCGGCCTCAACACATCATCGGCTTCTTGCCAAACCGGTGGCGCTTCTTCTTCCGCTAAGTTGCCGAGAAGGTCCTCGATTGTTTGCGGGCCGGTTTCTTCCGCCTCCGGTATCGCGAGGGCCTGTTGCGCCGCCACCTCGGAGGCGGCGAAGCCCAAACTAAAGGCCGCGACCACAACAAGCGGCAAGCCAACCCGGTTGCTCACAGTAGTGTTCCGCTAGTTGTCGAATAGGCTGGGCGCCGCGTCCGAACCGCCGCCATCACCCGACGAGGACCCATCTGGACTGTCCATGCCGTAGATGACCTGACCGATCAGCTGCTCCAGCCCCGGCGTCGACTGCGTGTACTGGATCGTTCCGCCCGGTTCGATCATCGTCGGGTCACCGCCCGGGTCCAGTGACATGAAACGCCCGCCGAGCAGGCTCTCGCTGGCCACCGTTGCTATAGTGTCGAGCGGGAGTTCGACATCCGAGGCGATACTCATATGGACCTCGGCCAAATAGGTCGTCGGATCGAGTTGGATACTGGTCACCCGCCCGACCCTAACGCCGCTGATCGCAACGTTGGCGCCTGGTTCCAGCCCGTCGATCCGGTCAAACCGAGCCACGACCTCATAGCCGTCGACGGCCCGTAGATCCGCGCTACCATAGGCGAAAAATAGGAAGAAAGCGGCGACCGCCAGAACAACGGCGCCCATGACTGTTTCTATGACGTTGCGACTCATGAAACCGGTCCTTTGCGGAACAATCCGTGTCTTTAGCGCAGGTGGTCAGCGCCACCTAATTCGGTGACCAAGGCTCGTAGTCCCCGGTCGCGTGGGGTCGCTTTCCCCCCATCAGCGTGTGGCCAGGGGGCAAATAGGCTGCGGTCGTACCTGTCTGATTTGGCTCGTACGCTTCTTGCCAAGGCCGTCGGTTGGGATTGTCTTCCCCGGGCACGACATCGGTTTGGTGATGCAGCCAGCCATGCCATTCGGGCATCACGCGGCTTGCTTCCGACTCGCCCTTAGCAAAGAGCACCCAACGACGTTCCCGCATACCGCGCCGGGGCTTGCGGTCCCTGTAGTAGCGATTGCCGGCGGCGTCCTCGCCCACCAGCACGCCGCGACGACGCAAAGTCTGCCAGCGCGCCAGCATCCGAAACCCCATCTCATAGATGTTTACCATGGCCCGATCGCCGTCCGCCCGAGTCTGTTAGTTCGAAGTAAACCGCCCAAAGGCGGTCGGAATATGACATTCGGCAAGGCGCCCGTCCAGCCCGGCGGATTCATCGCCTAACGTCCCATGACCTAACGGAAACCTGCAATGCTGCACTGCAACAATTGCGGCTGCAACGTTAGGCGTCGAGGACTACTTCTTGCCGCGTCGGATTGCTTCGCCGCGCAGAGCGCACAACGCCCCACGGCCCAGCGTCACGCAACACCATGAATGCAAGCATCGAGACCAAGAGATCACCAATGTCATACACAACGAGCAACTCAAACCTGAACACCTATTTCGACGGACAGTCGATCATTCACGTCGAGCAGCGTGCCCGCGCCCTGCAGGCCGAATCCATGGCTAACTTCCTCGGCGGTATTGCCGGCGCCGTTCGTCGGTTCTTCGGCAACATCCGGAAAGACATGGAGCAGCGGCGCCTGGTCGCAGAACTGTCCCAGTTGGACGACCGGCTGCTCGCGGATGTCGGCCTTGAGCGCGGAAACCTGCCTGCAGGCCTGAAGCAAATCGAAAGACAGCAGGCTGCCTATCGCGGTACGGGGATGACCGGCAAAGCCCTGCTGTTCAGCGCGGTTGCAGCAAAAACGCCCGCCAATACGGACGAAAAGACAGAGCGCCACGCCGCTTAGTCAGTCGCCGTTCCAACAAAGGCCCCGCCAGTACCGCTGGCGGGGCTTTTTGTTTGCCCAAAGTGTGCGAAAAAACAACACCTATCGGAAATCTCTCGAACCGCCACATTATGGGCTGCAAACTACCATATGATGTGGCAGCATCATCGTCCGACAACCAAATACAGCGGTTTTGCGGGCTAAGCGACTCTTCGCTGATCGAACCGTTGTCAAGTCATAAGGACGGGCCATGCGCATTGAACGGCGGTTTACGGTCGAGGGTCAGGATCCGTATGAGACGATCGAATTTCGGGAGGCGGTCAGCGAGATTCGCAACCCCGACGGCTCAGTCGTCTTCCGTCAAGATGGGATTGAGGTGCCCGCCGCATGGAGTCAGGTCGCGGCCGATATTCTGGCCCAAAAATACTTTCGCAAGGCCGGGGTCGCCGCACGCCTGAAACCGATTGAAGATCCCGACACACCGGAATTTCTCTGGCGTAGGCAGCCGGATGAAGAGGGCATGTCCGACCTACCAGAGGATCAGCGCTTTGGCGGCGAAACTTCTTGCCGCCAGGTGTTCGACCGTCTGGCCGGCACTTGGGCCTATTGGGGTTGGCAAGGCGGCTATTTCGACTCGGCTAAAGATGCTGAGGCCTATTTTGACGAAATGCGCCTGATGCTGGCCCGCCAGATGGGCGCACCGAACAGCCCGCAATGGTTTAACACGGGCCTTCATTGGGCTTATGGCATCGATGGCCCGTCTCAGGGCCACTATCATGTCGACTTTCGAAGCGGCGAGCTATGCAGATCGGAGACCGCCTACGAGCACCCCCAACCACACGCCTGCTTCATCCAATCCGTCGCCGATGATCTGGTCAATGATGGCGGGATCATGGACCTGTGGGTTCGCGAGGCCCGGCTGTTCAAATATGGCTCCGGCACGGGCTCCAACTTCTCGCGCATAAGGGGCGAAAGCGAACCCCTATCTGGTGGCGGACGTTCGTCCGGCCTGATGAGCTTCCTCAAAATCGGCGACCGGGCCGCCGGCGCCATCAAGTCCGGCGGTACCACAAGGCGCGCCGCCAAAATGGTCACCGTCGATATCGATCACCCGGATATCGAGGCCTATATCGATTGGAAGGTGGTGGAAGAGCAGAAGGTGGCCGCCCTGGTCGCCGGCTCGAAACTTGCTCGCAAACACCTCAAGGCGATCATGGCGGCCTGCACGGGCGCCGACGGGGCCGGTGACGGCATCATCGACCGGCTGAGCGAGACCGAACGGCTCGATCCAAAGGCCAATCCGGCGCTGCGCAAGGCGGTCAAGGCCGCCCGCGCATCCATGATTCCGGACAACTATATCCAGCGCGTGCTGCATTTCGCGCGTCAGGGCTATGTCGATATTGATTTTCGGACCTACGACACGGACTGGGATTCCGACGCCTATCTGACTGTCTCGGGCCAGAACTCGAACAACTCCGTCCGGCTGACGAACGACTTCCTTGATCAGGTTCTTGCAGATGGTGACTGGACCTTGTTCCGCCGCACCGATGGCGAGCCGGCAAAGACACTGAAGGCCAGCGAACTTTGGGAAAAGATCGGCTACGCGGCCTGGGCCAGCGCGGACCCCGGAGTTCAGTTCGATACCACCATCAATGACTGGCATACCTGCACGAACAGCGGTCGCATCGACGCATCGAACCCGTGCTCGGAGTACATGTTCCTCGACGATACGGCGTGCAATTTGGCGTCGCTGAACCTCATGGCTTTCCGGGGTCCCGATGGCGAGTTCGATGTTGGATCGTTCGAGCATGCGTGCCGCCTGTGGACCATCGCGCTGGAAATCTCGGTATTGATGGCGCAGTTCCCGTCGAAGGAGATTGCCCAGAGGTCGTTTGATTTCCGTACGCTTGGCTTGGGCTTCGCCAATATAGGCGGACTGCTGATGGCCAACGGAATTGCCTACGACAGTGACGAAGGGCGGGCCATGTCCGGCGCGATCACGGCAGTCATGACCGGTGTCGCCTACACCACATCGGCCGAAATGGCTGCCGAGTTGGGCCAGTTTCCAGGGTACAAGGCCAATGAAGACGCTATGTTGCGGGTGGTTCGGAACCATCGCCGCGCCGCGCACGGCGAGACGGACGGCTACGAGCAGCTAAGCGTTGCACCCGTTGCTCTTCGCGCCGAAGATTGCCCAGAGCCTAGCCTAACAAAGGCTGCAAAAACCGCTTGGGACAAGGCCTTGTCGCTTGGCGAGGCCCACGGTTATCGCAATGCCCAAGCAACCGTGATCGCGCCGACCGGTACCATCGGGTTGGTGATGGATTGCGATACAACCGGCATCGAGCCCGACTTCGCACTAGTCAAGTTCAAGAAGCTGGCCGGGGGCGGCTACTTCAAGATCATCAACCGCGTTGTGCCGACGGCCCTGCAAGGGCTTGGCTATGACCCTGACCAGATCGAGTCCATCGTCCGCTACGCCGTCGGCCACGGGACCTTGGCGGGCTCGCCGGCGCTGAATCACACCGCGCTAAAGCAGAGGGGTCTTGGCGACGTCGAAATTCAGGCCGTCGAGCAGCAGCTTGGCACGGCCTTTGACATCAAATTCGTTTTCAACCGCTGGACCCTGGGCGAGGAGTTCTGCACCGAAACCCTTAAGATCCCTGCTACCAAATTGAATGACCCAGCATTCGACCTGCTGGACCATCTCGGCTTCAAGAAGGAAGAGATCGAAGTCGCGAACACCTATGCCTGCGGGGCAATGACCCTTGAGGGCGCGCCGGATCTGAAGACAGAGCACTTGCCAGTTTTCGATTGCGCCAACCCGTGCGGTCGAAAGGGCACCCGTTTTTTGAGCGCCGACGCCCACATTCGCATGATGGCCGCAGCCCAACCATTCATCTCGGGCGCCATCTCCAAGACCATCAACATGCCGAACAGCGCAACGGTCGAGGATTGTAAGGAAGCATATCTTACAAGCTGGCGACTTGGCCTCAAGGCCAATGCGCTTTACCGGGATGGCTCCAAGCTGAGCCAGCCACTCGCATCGGCACTGGTCGACGATGACGAGGACGCCGAAGAAGTCGCCGAGGCGATTGCAGCCGCTCCCGCAGCAATCAAAGCACCGATGGTCGCCGAACGCGTGGTTGAGAAGATTGTCGAGAGGGTTATCGAACGCCGACAGTCAAGCCGCGAGAAGCTACCTCACCGACGCAAGGGTTACACCCAGAAGGCCATCGTCGGTGGCCACAAGGTCTATCTCAGAACCGGCGAATATGACGACGGCAGGCTCGGCGAGTTGTTTATCGACATGCACAAGGAAGGCGCCGCGTTCCGATCCTTGATGAACAATTTCGCCATCGCCGTTTCGATCGGGCTGCAATATGGCGTGCCGCTTGAGGAGTATGTCGAGGCCTTTACATTCACAAGGTTTGAGCCAGCCGGCCAGGTCACCGGCAATGACACCATCCGCATGGCGACATCGATCCTGGACTACATGTTCCGCGAGCTGGCGATCTCGTATCTCGGCCGCAACGATCTGGCCCATGCCGAGCCGTCGGATCTTCGTCCCGACGCGATGGGCGATGGCGATAGCCAAGGCAACCTGCCACGCGAAAAACCGACGCCCACACCGCCGCACATCGTCTCCAAAGGGTTCGTGCGGGGCAATTTGAAGGTTCTTGAGGGCGGCCGAGCCAAGCAGGACAAGGATTTACTGACAACTGCGCAAGCGACAATGCCCGCGACCGGAACCGATCCATCCAACGCTCAGCTCGCAATGTTGGAAACCGCCGTAGCAAACACCGAAGTAAGCAATCATTTCGATGCGGTGCATGCCGCACGGGCCAAAGGCTACGAGGGCGATCCTTGCCCCGAATGTCACAACATGACGCTGGTCCGCAACGGCACTTGCCTCAAATGCGATACCTGCGGGGGCACTACCGGCTGCAGCTAACCCTTCTGCCCGCCCCTGAGGCATGGTGGCCTCGGTCTATCTATGCCCTGACCTGCGGGCCAATGATGCGGTAGCCTCTGCCTGAGTGGGGTCTTCCGGCCAGGGATGTTTGGGATAACGGCCACGCATCTCTTTTCGGACTTCGCGGTAACCGCCATGCCAAAAGCCTGCTAGGTCGGTGGTGACGGCCAATGGTCGCCCGGCGGGCGACAGTAGATGGATGACCAACGGAACACGTCCATCGGCGACGCGCGGTGTCCGGCTAAGTCCGAACAGTACCTGTAGCTTGACCGCCAGGACCGGGGCCGCGGGGTCGGCATAGTCGATGGCAGCCTGGCGCCCGCTTGGAATGGCGATGGCATTGGGCGCCAGCTTATCGAGCTCGGCTACGCGCTCCCACCCAAGAGCCGATTTCAAGATCTGCGGCAAATCCAGCCTCTCGAAATCCTCAGGTTGCTGGAGCCCAGCGCACCACGGCGCCAACCATTGTTCAAGTGTCGCCATGAGCCCTTCGTCGGACCAATCCGGCCAGTCTTCTCCAAACTGCGTAGCAACGAATACAACGCGTTGGCGCAACCGCGCGGAGGCGGGAGACCAATTGAGTACAGGTAACCCGCGGTCTCGCACGGCATCCATCAACGCGCCGACCAGTCGATCGGAGGGCGGTTGTTCCATCGGCTTGCTCTCAAGCAACAGCGACGCTAGTCGGCGCTCTTGCCGAGCCACAATGCGGCCGTTGCGACGATCCCACGCGACTGTGTCAACCGCCTCGAGATCGTCGGCAAACAGATCCTCGATCGCAGACCGATCGAGCGTTGCAGCGCGGTAAATGCGCGCTTCGCCTGCACCATCGAGATCGGCGACAGCGAGATAGTCCGACGCTGCCAAGGGATCGTCTTGAGATAGCGTCGCCCCACGCCCGCCGGTCAAGAGGTAGCGACCCGCGCGGCCATCTCTCAGTTGGGCGATCCTGTCTGGGTACGCAAAGGCGGTAAGCGAGCCCGCAAGCGACGGCTCTACTCCATCGTCGAACCGAATATGGGCGACTCTCGCAACCCGCTTGGCCAGCTTAGTCAACGGGATCCATGGACCTGCCGGAGCCGCCATCAATGCCAGTCTATGCGCCAAATCCGTTTGCCCTTTTATCGGATCGCGCTCCCCAAGCAGAACGGCCAAGCAGCAGGCCGTCGCACCCCAGCCTCTCGTTCGCCCCATAACCACCATATGCGCCAACCGAGGGTGAAGCGGCAGACCGGCCATTGCCCGCCCGTGTGCCGTTATCTGGCCCTTGGCGTCCAGTGCGCCCAGTTGGGCGAGCAGCGAGACGGCGGCGCTGTATGCTCCCATAGGCGGCGGGTCAATCCAGTTGAGTTCTTCTGGCTGGGCTCCCCAAGCAGCTAAGTCCAGCGCCAGTGAGGTGAGATCGACGCTGAGGATTTCCGGTTTCGGCTGCGTTTCAAGCGCCCCTTCGCTGGCTTTCGGCCACAGGCGATAGCAAGTACCGGGTTCCGTCCGCCCTGCCCGGCCGCGCCGCTGATCGGCCTCCGCGCGTGTGACCGACCCTGTCACCAAACGGTCCATGCCACTCTTGGGATCATGGACCAATCGGCGAGCTAAGCCCGCATCGATGACGATGCGAATCCCTTCGATGGTCAAGCTCGTCTCGGCAATCGCGGTCGATAAGACGACTTTGCGGCGGCCTTTTGGGGGCGGCTCAATGACCTTGGCCTGGGCGGAGAGCGACAGATCGCCATAAAGCGGTAAGACATCGACATTGGCCGGCAGATCGCTGGATTGCAGTTGCCGGGACACTCGATCGATTTCGGCCCGACCCGGCAAGAAGACAAGACAACTGCCTTGTTCACTGCCAATCGCGCGCTCGACCGTCTCGGTCACCTGCCGATCGATTGGCGGATTGGCCGGGCGGTCGATCCAATTTGTCTGAACTGGAAATGACCGTCCCTGGCTTTCAACCAGCGTAGCATTGCCCAACTTATCAACGACCCGCGCGCCATCGATCGTGGCCGACATGATCAGGAGGCGCAGATCCGGGCGCAAAAGCTCTTGGGCCTGTCGGCACAGGGCCAACCCAAGGTCGGCTTGAAGGCTGCGCTCATGAAACTCGTCGAAGATGACCAGACCAGCTTCCGACAATCCGGGATCGGCGAGCAGTTGGCGCGTCAAAATACCTTCGGTGATGATCTCAATCCGCGTCGACGGCCCTACTTTGGATTCCATCCGCACGCGATAGCCGATTGTTTCCCCCGGCCGCTCCCCCCGCTCGACCGCCATGTGGGCAGCGGCTGAGCGCGCGGCCAAACGTCGCGGCTCCAGGACGATGATCTTCTTCCCGTCAAGCCAAGGCTCTCCCAATAGCGCGGTGGGAACCCGCGTGGTTTTGCCCGCTCCGGGCGGCGCTTGAAGAACAACACAAGGGTGGTCGCGGAGTGCCCTAGCCAGTCGCGGCAAGGCTTCATCAATCGGCAAGGTGACGGCGTCAGACATGGCCGACACCATGGTCGAGAATTCACCGCCAGACCATACGCAGTTTCGAAACCGGGCCTCGGACAAAAAAAGAACCCGCTGTTTCCAACAGGTTCAGTTCTACGGAGAAGGTCAAGAACGGGAACTTCAGGGTACGAAAGAAGAAGAGCACGGCGACAAACCGGAGGCTGTGACGTTTGTCACGACCGGAAGATTTTTCGATCACGAACCGTTCACGAATTCTCACGGGCCCGTGAGCAACCCATAATGCTGCCGTCAGATTGAACCCCAACAATCGGCCGCAAAGCCCTTAGTTAGTGCCGATCGGTCACGACTTGGTGAGATCTTCGAGCGCATAGCCGCCAACAAACCCGATGTATCTCGATCCGATATATTCGTTGACAATATATTATTCCTGGACAATATCGCGCCCCGGAGGTGCTACCGATGGATGTTAAGGTTCTGTGTCTTGGAGTTCTTAGCCGCGCGGATTGCTCAGGTTACGAGATCCGCAAACAGTTCGAAGAAGGGCCGTTTTGCCACTTCCAAGACGCGGGCTACGGGTCAATCTATCCAGCGCTGCGAAAACTGACTGAGGACGGCTTGATCGTCGGCCAACAGCAGGCTCAGGACAACAGACCCGACAAGAAGGTCTATCGGATCACGCCAAAAGGCCGGCAGGCCCTGTTCGATGCGATCAATGAGCCGCCGCCGGAAGACAAGATGCGGTCGGACTTCTTGTTCGTGATGTTTTTTGCCGACCTTTTGGAACCGCGTCAGTTGGACAGTTTGATCCAACAGCGCATTGAGTATCACCGAGAAGCGCTCGAGCGCCTATCGCAGAAAAACCCATCCAATCCGGGGCAACGGTTCGTATTGAACTATGGACGCCTGATGCACCGCTCCTCGCTGGAATATTTCGAAAACTACCAGCACGAATTGCTCGGGGGCGTGATGCAGGCAGCTGTCGCCGAGTAGGGGTACCAACAAAAGCGGGTTGGACGGCATTTAGGCCCGCGTAGATGTGAGGTTAAACCCATGCGGACGTCATGGATTATCGCGCTAGTGATCGGTGTCGGTGCTGGCGCCTGGATTGCTGGCGGCGTACTTCTCGGTGGCGGTGACACCGATGCCGGCGCCGTCGAAGCCGAGGTCGAAACGGTCGAAGAAGAGCGGCCGCTGCCGACCGTGCGGATCATGGAAAGCGTCGCAGAGGCGATGACGAACTCGATCACGCTTCAAGGAAGGACGGTTGCCGACCGGGAAGTAAGCCTCAGTGCCGAAACCGACGGTCCGGTCCTGGAAGCTCATGTCGAACGCGGCAGCCACGTATCCGCGGGCGACCTGCTTGCCCGCCTAGCCCCTGAGGACCGACAGGCAAGACGCGCCGAGGCCGAGGCGCTCTATCGGCAGCGCGAGATCGAGTTCATCGCGGCAGAACGGCTGAACCAGCAGGGTCACGCTTCGGACACCAGCTTGGCGCAAGCACGGGCAGGTCTCGATAGTGCCATGGCATTGGTGGAACTGTCCCAGGTAGACCTCGATCGCCTCGACATCGTCGCTCCGTTCGATGGCATTATCGAGGACCGCTATGTCGAGGTCGGAACCTACGTTCGTGCGGGCGATCAAATCGCGACGATTCTGGATCTCGACCCAATCCGCGTGGCCGGCGAAGTGTCCGAGAGACATCTCGGTCAGATCGGACTGGGAACAGTTGCCGAAGTCGGCCTGATCGACGGTCGCGTTGTGCCGGGCGCAGTATCCTTCATATCGGCCGCGGCGTCGGAGGCCACGCGGACGTTCCGTTTGGAAGTCGAAATTCCCAACCCCGATGGCACGATTATTCAAGGCCTGACCGCAGAGCTGACCGTTCCGACGCAGCAGGTCATCGCGCATCGCCTGAGCGCATCGGTGCTGAACCTTGCTGACGATGGTCAGGTCGGCGTGATGGCGGTGAACGAAGACAACGTCACCGAATTCCTGCCTATACGCATTGTCGGCGCTACGGCCGACGAGATTTGGGTTTCGGGTCTGCCGGATACGGTGTCGATCGTGGTGGTGGGCCAAGGTTTCGTTCAGCCGGGTATCGAGGTCGAGGCCACCTTGGTTGACGGCGTCCCTAACCGGCCAGATGCCACGACCACGGCCAGCGTCTCGGTCGGGGCTTCTGAACAGGACAGCGCGAGCGAAGGAAGCAATTGATGAATGCCATCATCGATGCGGCCATCAGTAGATCTCGCACCGTTCTCAGCATTCTTTTTCTGCTGCTGATCGCGGGAACGATCTCGTACATTACGATTCCCAAGGAATCCAATCCCGACATCAGCATACCGACGATCTATGTATCGATGAGCCTTCAGGGCGTATCGCCCGAGGATGCCGAGCGGCTACTTGTCCGCCCGATGGAAGCGGAGTTGCAATCGATCGAGGGCGTGACCGAGATTTCGTCGAACGCCTATCGCGGTGGCGGCAACGTCATCTTGGAGTTCGAGGCCGGATTCGATTCCGACCAGGCTCTTTTGGACGTTCGGGAAGCGGTCGACCGGGCCGAGCCTGAATTACCCGAAGAAGTAGACGATCCGACAGTCACAGAGGTTAACTTCAGCCTGTTCCCGGTAATCGTTGTGACCCTCTCCGGCGACATTCCTGAACGCACGCTGGTCGGACTGGCGCGAGATCTGCAAGACCGTCTAGAGTCCGTTCCATCGGTCCTCGAAGCCAATATCGGCGGCGATCGCCAGGAAATCGTCGAAATCATCGTCGATCCGCGCGAGATCGAAAGCTATGGGCTAAACGCCAACGACATCGTCAACTTCGTTAGCCGTTCGAACAGGCTTGTAGCCGCCGGCGATCTCGATACCGGGGTTGGCAGTTTCGCCATCAACGTGCCTGGCCTGTTCGAAAACGTCGAAGATATTATGACACTACCCCTCGCCGTGGATGGCGACGCGGTGGTCGAGTTCCAAAACATTGCGACGATCGGCCGGACATTCGAGGATCCGACCCAATTTGCCCGCGTCAACGGCAACCCTGCCGTAACGATCGAAGTCGTCAAGCGCACCGGCGAAAACGTCATCGACACGATCGCCGCAATCCAGGAAGTTGTCGAAGCCGAACAGGAGTACTGGCCGGAGCAGGTCGAGGTTGGCTACAGCCAGGACCAATCCGAGCAGATCCGCACTATGCTCAGCGATCTGCAAAACAACGTTCTAAGCGCAATCCTGCTGGTCATGATCGTCGTTGTGGGAGCCCTTGGATTGCGTACCGCCGGTCTTGTCGGTATCGCCATTCCAGGCGCCTTCTTGACCGGCATTCTGGTCCTATCGATCATGGGATTGACGGTCAATATCGTCGTTCTGTTCTCCCTGATCCTGGCGGTAGGCCTGCTGGTCGACGGTGCCATCGTTGTAACCGAGCTCGCGGATAGAAAACTATCCGAAGGTCTGTCTCGCAAGGAAGCGTACGCCGTTGCCGCCAAGCGCATGGCTTGGCCAATCACAGCCTCTACGGCCACCACGTTGGCGGCTTTTCTGCCGCTGCTCTTCTGGCCAGGCATTGTCGGCGAATTCATGGGCTTCTTGCCGATCACGTTGATCGCCACGCTTACGGCGTCGCTAGCCATGGCGCTGATCTTTATCCCGACCTTGGGCTCGATCGTGGGCAAGGCTCAAAAGGTCAATAACGACCAAGCCAAGCTGCTATCGGCGGGAGAGGATGGCGATCTCACGAAGCTTCGTGGCGGAACCGGTGCCTATGTTCGGGTCTTGCGCTTTGCGTTGCGGCATCCGGGAAAAGTGGTGCTGCTGGCGGCGGGTACGTTGGTCAGCGCTTGGGTTGCCTTCGGCGTTGCCGGCACTGGCATTGAGTTCTTCCCAGACGTCGAAGCTGAACAAGTCAGCGTGCTCGTCCACGCGCGCGGTAACCTCTCGATCTATGAGCAGGACGCGCTGGTCTACGAAGTCGAGGAACGTATCCTGACGCTCAGCGAAGAGTTCGATTCCGTCTATACCCTCACTGGCAGCAGTGTTGGCGGCGGAGGCGAAGAGGTGGCCGAGGATGTCGTCGGGCAGATCACGGTCGAGTTTGCCGATTGGGATGAGCGTCGGCCTGCGGTCGAGATCATCGAAAACATCCGCGCCCTAACGAGCGATCTCGCCGGCGTTTATGTTGAAACCCGACTTCCAGCAGCCGGGCCGCCGATTGCAAAAGATATTGAACTGGAACTGTCCTCCCGCTTCCCCGAGCTACTACCGGAGGCAACGGCGCGGGTCCGTGAATTTATGGACTCGCTGGACGGCCTCACCGACGTCGAGGATTCCCGCCCGATTCCGGGCATCGAATGGGAATTGGACGTCGATCGCGCCCAAGCCGCAAAGTTTGGCCTCGACGTAACCTCTATCGGCGACTCGATTAAGCTGGTGACGCGCGGCCTGGAAATCGGCTCCTACAGGCCGAACGATACGGACGAAGAGGTCGACATCCTGGTGCGCTATCCGGAAGAATGGCGCACCTTGGAACAGCTTGACAATATCCGGGTCGTCACCGGCGATGGTGCGATCCCGATCAGCAACTTTGTCAATCGTTCAGCCCAACCCCTCGTCAATACGCTCAACCGCATTGAGGGTGAGCGCACGATGAGTTTGTCCGCCAATGCCGGGCCGGGCTATTTCGCCGATGATCTGGTGCGGCAGATCCGTGAATGGCTGGCGACCGAGGCCGGCCTCGACGAGTCTGTAACGGTTCGCTTTGGCGGTGAAGACGAGGAGCAGCAGGAAGCGAGCGCCTTCCTGTCGCAGGCCTTTGGCGTCGCCCTGTTCTTGATGGCGATCATCCTGGTCACCCAGTTCAACAGCTTCTACAGCGCCGTCTTGATCCTGTCGGCGGTGATCATGTCGACCGTTGGCGTCCTGTTGGGGTTGATGATCACGGGTCAGGCGTTCGGTATCGTAATGACCGGCATTGGCATCATCGCCCTCGCTGGAATTGTGGTGAACAACAACATCGTGCTCATCGACACCTACGATAACTTAAAGAAGCAGTCGAAGAGCCCGATGGACGCGATCTTAAGGACCGGCGCGCAACGTCTGCGGCCTGTTCTGTTGACCACGGTGACGACGATGTTGGGCCTGATGCCGATGGTGTTCCAGATCAACATCGACTTCTTCGCGTCGGGCTATTGGCCCCTGGTCACCACCGGTGCGCCGTCCACTCAATGGTGGGTGCAGCTTGCGACAGCCGTTGCCTTCGGCCTCGGCTTCGCGACCTTGTTGACATTGCTGGTCACACCATCGGCCCTCATGCTGAAGGCCAATTGGGACGCCTGGCGAGAACGAGGCCGGCAAAAGCGTGTGTCAGGGCCGGTTACAGACAGTCCACCGCCTGGGCGGGACTGGCGCGACACGAACATCGATCTGCCCGGAGGCCAACCGACCTATCCAAAGGCAGCCGAATAACCAACCCTGGCGAAAGCGCGGCGGTGGCTTCCGCCGCGCTCTCCTTGGGCTACGATCGGTCGAACGTCAGTCTCGCTTGGGCAACCCGGCTGGCTGTCGTTAGAAGACAGACTACGGCAAAGCCATAGGCGATCCAGTCGAATAGGCTTGGAAACAGACAGATCGCGAACAAGACGGCCATTGTCTCGCCGCCCTCCGCCAGGCCGCCGACATAGTAGATCACCTTATTGCCCCGCGCTTCGGTGGTGATGCCGCGCCTGGCCGCCAAAATGGCAAACGCGAGGAAGGATGAACCCGTTCCCATAAAGGCGAAGATCAGCACAGCCGCCGGCAACGCCATATCGGGTCGCCCGATCGCAAAACCGAGAATGAAGCCGGAATAAATGATGAAGTCGCAGACTATGTCCAAAAACCCGCCAAAATCGGTCACACCGTGGTGGCGGGCGATGGCTCCGTCGATACCGTCTGCAATCCGGTTGAGCGCAATGAGCACCAGCGCGACGAGATAGAGCTGAAAAGCCAGCGCAACGCAGGCGACGACCCCAACGGCAAAACCAACCACCGTCACCGTATCGGCCGATAAACCCCGGCGGTCCAACCAACCACCGATGGGATCGACCACGGGGTCAACCAGCCGCCTCAGCAGCGGGTCAAACACAATTCACACCGATCGGACCGGGCAGACTGGTCCAAAGGCCTAGGCGCCCTAACGTCACGTTCTGCTGGGCAAGCCGGCGGGGAGTTGTTCCGGCGGTGCGGGCAAGACGAAAACTTGGCCGGGATAAATCAGGTCGGGATCGCGAATCTGGGTTCGGTTGGCCTGATAGATAACCGTATATTGCACACCCTGGCCGTAGATGCTGCGGGCCAAGCGCCAAAGATTATTGCCGGGCTGAACGACGATGCGGCGATTGTCGGGAAGCCCGGCCAAAGGTGCCGTGCGCTGGAACGGGGTCTCGGCCCGCGCCACGACGGCTCCGGCATCATCAACTTGATCGGCGCGCAATGTGTACAGCCCTGGCACGACACGCTGATCCGGACGCAGCCAATAACGACCATCCGCCGCCGCCGTGGCCCGGCCAATCGGTTGGTTGTCCAGATAGATGAGAATTACAGCGCCCGGCTGGGCCCGGCCGGCGATGATAAGGCGCCCGTCATCGTCATAGTCGACCACGTCGATGCTGACGGTAGGCGCCGCAGCCGGAGCAGGCGCATCATTCACCGGAACGTTTTCCACCACTTCCGGACGAGTGGACCCTGACCCTTCGCCATCGGCACTTACGCCGGATTGCTGGATATCTTCCGTCGTTTCGTCATGTAGGACTTCGCCCGCCTGAGCGCTAGACGTCTCACCTGCGGTGGTCGGAGCATCCGAGGCGGACATCTCCACGGCCGATGATGTTGACGCCTCCTCTGCGGCGGGCGTTGCGGCAGGGGCAGCCGGCGCCTGCAGGACTTCCGTCGGCCCAACCGCGTCGCGATCGACAAGCACTGCCAGCGCACCGGTTTCATCGGCGCCCTCGGCACCTTCACTGGGCGCAAGATCCGCGACAGTCAGGTTAGGCTCAGGCACCAACAACAAGACTACCTGGTCCGACTCCGTTGTCGGTTGAGCGGCCTCGTCAGCCGCCTCGGCCAGTCCGATCTCGTGATCGCCAGGGGCCAGCGGCTCGCTGCCGATGAACACGAACTCGCCGAGATCATCTGCCTCAGCTGTTCCTATCGCACCACCGTTGCTGGTAATCGTGACCATTGCGCCAGGCGCGGCGCGGCCAGCGATGATGACCATGCCGTTTTCATTGACCCGAACAGCATCGAAGCTCGGGGCCACCGGTCCGTTTTCGGCCACCTCCTCGATGACCTGCTCAGCTCTCTCAACCTCTTCGACAGCAGCCTGCGCCGGGGGCTCGCTAACAGACAAGTCCGATTCCTCTTCAGACGAGGCAACGGAGTCGCCGGCCGGTTCATCGGTTTCGGGCTCGCCTACATCGCTCTGGGCCGTTATCGGAGAGTGCGAAGGAATCGGCGGCGATACCGGCGGATTGTCCAAAGAGGCAACCGACAACTCATCCGAGGCATCGTCCGATTGCAAGGCGGGTTCGGTCGCCGCCTGAGATTCCGGCGGTTCTTCGACTGTCTCGGAAGGTGCCGCAATGGCTGTGTCCGTTTCGCTGCTCGCCAAAGGCTCTGACGCGGTGGCTAGCTCTCCATCAGCCGATGATGATTGATCGACCGCCGCGCTCGCATCCAGTGGGGTGGCTGTCGATGGCTCGTTGTTTGTCAGCGCGGTGTTGGCCTCGACTTGGGATTCCGACTCAACGGGATCTTGTTCAACGTTAGCAGAGGCAACATCTGAGCCGGCGGTCGTATCCGAGTTCTCACTTTCATGATGTGGCGTTGTCGGCTCGACCTGCCCCACTACATCGATCGAGCCGGGTTCTAATCCGACTTCCGCCGAACCATCGCCTTCAGATTGAGATACGGAAACCTCGGGGGTCTCTGAAACATCGCCAGTGGCAGTCTCTGCAACAGACTCTGTCTCAGCTTCAAGCATCTCCGTCGGCCCAACGGGCGAAGGCTCTACCGGCTCACCCTCTGCTAGTTCTTCGACCGGTCCAGAAGCGCCTTCCTCGTCGGAGGATGAAGAATCGGACGTCGCCGATGGTTCCGAAAGATCGGCTGCGTCCTGCGCGGCCGGGGATTCCGGCAATGCCTCCAGGACGACGACATCGCGTTCAACTTCCACCTCGGTCTGCTCAACCACGATCACGGGTGGGCTGGGCTCCCGCTCACTCGACGATTCGGCGGTCGCATCCGCGGTTGCCTCAGAGTTTTCTTCGACGAGATCCGCGGCGCTTTCGGTCTGATGCTCCGTTGGCGTGACTTCCTCGCCGACAATAACTTCTGCGTCAGCATCATCCGAAGTTTCGGACTCGGCTAAATCCAGTTCGGCGCTGGGCGCGTCAGGCGCGCTTGCCTGCTCGCCGGCTGATTCGGCTTCAGCATCGGACTCGGACGAGGCGTCGGCAACTAGCTCGGTCGCTTCGTCGGTTTCGGCATCCGAATCTGCGTCTGGGGGCGTCTCGGCCAGCTCTGTCTCGGGCTCAGCCGTGGATTCTGTAGGCGCGGCTTGCCAGTCGGCGCCCGGTGCAAGCGGGCTGGTCGGTTCATCCCCCATCCAGAATGCGACGGCAACAGCGGCAACGATCACCACACCGCCGCCAATGACAAGCCAACCCTTCACCGTATCCTCAAACTTTTCAAAGAGATGCCGAGACCGCAGCAAACCTAGACTTGGCAAGTGCCTAGCGCAAGAACGACCGGATGGGCGGGCTTGCTCAGGTCGCGACTTCGCCCACAGGCGCGCTTGCCGGTCTTTCGGCACCGTGCTACGGCCAAATGGCTTGCGGTGCCGTGTAGGGCGGAAGATGCCAAAGGGATATTGATAAGAATGAAGAACATTCGGTCTTTATGTGTTTATTGCGGCTCGTCCAGCCGTGTCGATGAGCGATACAAGGATTCCGCCAGTGCAATGGGCGCCGCGCTGGGCGAGCGGGGCATTACCCTAGTTTATGGCGGCGGCCATGTCGGCCTGATGGGCCTGTGCGCCGATGCGTGTCTTAGCGCCGGCGGTCAAGTCGTCGGCATCATTCCCGAACACATCCAAAACTTGGAGGTCGAGCATACCGGCCTTACAGAGCTGCACATTGTCGACAGCATGCACACGAGAAAGATGATGATGGCCGAGCGCTCCGACGGCTTCATCGTTCTTCCCGGCGGATTGGGAACGCTCGACGAAACCTTTGAGATCGTCACATGGCGTCAGCTTCAACTGCACGACAAGCCGATCGTGATTCTCAACGTAAACGGCTACTGGACCCCTCTTCTCGACATGATCGACCATCTCATTGAGCAGGGTTTCTGCCGCCCGGACAACCGGAACCTATTCAGTGTTGTCGACACCATCGATCAAGTTTTTGAAGCCCTGGCCGAGGCCCCTGAACCGGTGGCGCCCCCACAGACAAAGTGGCTTTAGGCGCGGGGCGACAATTCTCTCCCCTGGCGCTGGCCGCACCATCGACGCTTTGTTATAACCCCGGCGCCACAGCCCTAATCGGGCCGATCATCCGGCCCCTTTCCTATTGAAGCTAACTTCCGAGGCCCTACCGAATGGCGAAAATCAAGGTCAAGAATCCGGTCGTCGAGCTCGACGGCGACGAGATGACCCGCATCATCTGGCAGTTCATCAAGGACAAGTTGATCCTGCCCTATCTCGATATTGATCTAAAATACTACGATCTCAGCGTTCAATCTCGCGACGACACCGATGACCAAATCACCGTCGATGCGGCTAACGCGATCAAGCAGCACCGTGTCGGGGTCAAATGCGCGACCATCACGCCCGATGAGGCGCGGGTTGAGGAATTCGACCTTAAGAAGATGTGGCGCTCGCCGAACGGCACCATTCGTAACATTGTCGGCGGCACGATCTTTCGCGAGCCAATCATCTGTAAGAACGTGCCGCGCTATGTGCCAGGCTGGACGCAGCCCATCGTGGTCGCCCGCCATGCTTATGGTGACCAATATCGTGCGACCGACTTCTTGGTCGACGGTCCCGGCAAGCTGACCATGACCTTCGAACCAGCTGACGGTGGTGAGCCCCAGGTCCGCGAAGTGTTCGACTTCCCCGGCAGCGGCATTGCCCTTGGCATGTACAATCTGGACGATTCGATCATCGGCTTCGCGCAGAGTTGCTTCAACTACGGCCTGATGCGCGGTTTCCCGGTCTATCTCTCGACCAAAAACACGATTCTGAAAGCCTATGACGGCCGCTTCAAAGACCTGTTTCAGAAGGTGTTCGACGAGGAATTCGCCGGCAAGTTCAAGGAAGCGGGCATAACCTATGAACACCGTCTGATCGACGACATGGTAGCCGCGTCGTTGAAATGGAGTGGCGGCTACCTTTGGGCGTGCAAGAACTACGATGGCGACGTTCAATCCGACACGGTGGCCCAGGGGTTCGGCTCGCTAGGCCTGATGACGTCGGTATTGATGACGCCGGATGGCGGAGTGGTCGAGGCCGAGGCGGCGCACGGCACGGTCACGCGGCATTACCGTCAGCATCAGCAAGGCAAGGAAACCTCGACCAATCCAATCGCCTCGATCTTCGCCTGGACCAGCGGCTTGCGCTATCGCGGGAAGTTCGACGATACCCCCGATGTCAGCGCCTTTGCCGACACGTTGGAGAAGGTGTGTATCGATACGGTGGAAGCCGGGAACATGACCAAGGACCTGGCCATTCTTATCGGGCCAGAGCAGCCCTGGCTCACGACCAACCAGTTCCTAGACAAGCTGGATGAAGGCCTACGATCCGCGATGGCTTCGGCTTAGCGCCACCGGCAGCCAGCAAATAAAAAGCCCCGCCGGTGAAGCGGGGCTTTTTCTTTTTCACGCAGGCCGCGATTGCTAGGTGGATGGGTCACGCGCTCCGTTTGGCGCGCTCCTCTTCCCGGCGAGGCTTTGGAGGCTGGTAAGCCTTGGCGGCATGTTCGGCGCAATATGGCAAGCAACCTTCCCGCGTCCGTCCGCAGAACCGAAATTCCGGATCCTTGGGATCCCCGATCGGCCAGCGGCACATCCGCTCTGTCAGGTCAAGAATGGTAGCTCCACCAACAGGCGCATCGTCGATCTTCGCCTTGGGGTGCAACACCACATTGGCCGGCCTCTGAGGTGCAGTTTCGGGTTTGGCAGCCTTTGCCTCGCGGCGTTTGGGGGTTGCTGGCCGCCGCTCGAGTTTGACCGCCGGCATCCTACTTGGCGCGACTTTTTTGATCGGCGATGGCCGACCCGACAAACCCAAGCGATGGGCCTTGCCGATCACCGCATTGCGTGTGACATCGCCAATAATTTCGGCTATCTCGCTAGCACTTTTTCCGTTACCCCATAGCTGCGTCAGAAGCGTTACGCGTTCTTCCGTCCAACTCATTCTATTCTCCTGGTCCAAGTGCCTAGCAAGACCACTACATATGGCCGGTTGTCGATATATTGTGTCAACTAGCTTTGTGGTTACCACATATCGAGGCGTGTGCCTAGGAATTTGCTGACTAAATTCGTCCCATGTCCGGCCGAAATTGCGAATGGCGCGCGTCTGCGGATCCTTATTTGCATCACGGCACCCGAATCGGCAGAGTGATACGTTGTGGACCGTTTTGGCCCCGTCAAAAACCTGCCCAACAGATTTTCAAAGGCCTTACATGACCCGCCAACCAAGCCCACGTTCGCCGATTTCGACCGGAATAACAGCCGCGCTGATCGCCATCGCGTTTGTTGTCTCGACCGG
>JBCCER010000020.1:0-35735 GCA_039030175.1 Pseudomonadota bacterium | reverse complement strand
GCGGCACGTGTCAGCTTTCGCCGTCGCAGATCGGCAATCACGCTGACGGCCTTGTCCTGGGCCGCCTGGCGGCTCTCCTGGGCATGGATGGCCTTGAGCCGGTGGCTCACCTCGCGCATCTTGGTCGAGGGCACGTGGCTGCGGCCTTGAGTTTGCCCTTATTTCTGCTGGATAGAATAACCGTTGCGCCGAGAGACGCGGCCATTTCGGCTGTGGCGCGTCCGATGCCGGACGCGCCGCCGACAAGGGCCAAGGTTTTTCCCTTCATGGAAAACATTGGCTTATCGTCAGCTTGCCGGTGTGAAGATTTGTTCGACAAACAAGAACTCTTCTTCGCCCGGGTATTGCACGAAGATGCGCTGCACGGATCGCTCTCCCTCGATAGTCAAATCGAAGCGCAGATCGCGATACCTGCCTGTCGATCTGGGTCCGAAGCCAGCTTCGATGCTGGTCCCCTCGACCGAAATAGTCTCGCCGTCAGCTTGGCCTTGGTAAATCATGAAACCGGGTTCGAAAGTATCGAACGTCGCCAGTTCAAACCCTTCTTCAAGATCGTTGTAACCGATGATGGCCAGCCGAGCAGACGGGTTCCCGGCAAACGAACCTGAGAGGTTTTCCTCGACATAGCGTCCACCGAGGAACCATTCGCGTGTTGCCATCAGATCTGTCGAAACGATTGGGTCGGCCCCCGGACCGGTAAACACACGCATTTCTGCGTCCCAGTCTCCGATGAGCGGAGTAAGGATCGCGTGTTTGTCACCTGGCATTGCCAGGCGAGTAGCGGCTGGCAAGCCATCCTGTGCAAAAGCCGGAGCCACTGAAACTAGTGCAGTTGCGAAGAATAGGGATTTCATCTTTGACCTCAATTGGCGGGGATTTGAAGGATACGAGCGGGTTCTGTGTGGCCTTCCAGCAGGCCGCCGGTTGTAAGAACCAGATAATCTTCACCGCGTTTGGCGACCGACGTGCAGCCGTCGCAGCCTTCAGAGATCAACGTCGAAATCGTTCCATCTGTTTCGATCGCTTGCAGAGCGTCACCATGGGTGGTGAATAAAATGCGCCCGCCGTCTACGTAAAAGTCATCGACCGCGCCAGTTTGCGCAAACAGTTGCGGTTCAGACGCAGCTTCGCCCGCATCATCCAAGGCGATTTCGAAAATGGCGCCGCGGCCGCTGTTCGACACCAGAAGACGATTTCCGTCTTGCTTGATGCCATTCGCTCCGGGCGCAAACACCGGTAGATCAGGATTCTGGGTGAGCATTTCGTGTTGAAGCCACGAGACAACCTGGCCGGACACGAGGTCCAAGCTCCAGATTGTGCCGGCGATCGAGTCCGCGATCAGCACCTGACCGGTCTCCATATGCTCGAGCCCGTTCAGGAAAAGCGCGTCAGGCACATCTATCGTTTGGGTTACTTCGCCCTGAAGGTTCAGCATCAGGATTTGCTGGGTTTGAGTGAACTCCGGTCCTTCTGTGAACGGCGACCCGTGAGCTGTCACGACAAAGCCGTCAGCAGTAGCTAAGATGCCGACCGGGTGAGCAGGCAAGTTTGCAAAGATTTCAGTCGCATTATCGACCGTTAGCTGGCCCAGCTGGCGTGCGAAGTAGCTGGTGAACACTGTAGTATCGTCCGGGAGGACCGTCAGGTTTTCCAGGAATGTGCCCGAGGGAAACTCTGCTGCGACCTGATGGCCTTGTTCGGCGTTCGCCGCTGAGACCGCGAGCATCCCAGCGGCTGTAACGGCAGATAAAGTAAGCTTATTCATTTTGTTGCTCTGCTGTTGGCTTGATCCACAGATAGCGAATGACTTACCATTAGCAAAATGCATAATTAGGATATGATATGCAGAGAAATAATTTATCGAACATTGACCTCAATCTGCTTAAGGTCCTGTCGGAGATCGAAAGACACGGCAGCGTCACCGGCGCAGCGGATGCTTTGGGTATCGGGCAACCTGCTGTAAGCCAGGCATTGTCGCGCCTTCGAGAAACACTCAAAGACGATCTATTCGTTCGAAACTCTGGTGGTATGAAGCCAACACCGCGCGCTCGCGAGCTAATAGAACCTATTCGCTTGGCCTTGGGACAGATCGAAGAAACGGTGTTTGGGGCGCAAGATTTCGACAGGAGAACCGCAATAACTCGCTACAAAATTGGCGCTTCAGACTATGCGGCTGCCCTTTTCATCCCCAAAATCAAAGGCGTACTTGCCGCCCGAATGCCGAACGCCAATCTCGCAATTGTTCGAGCTGACCGATCTGACGCCGAAACGCTTCTTTCCAACGGAGCAATCGACATTGCTTTGGGGATGCTTCCGAAAACCGGAAAGTGGATGAGAAGCAGAAGGCTATTTACCGAACGCCATGTCTGTGTGTTCAACTCCGAACTTGTTTCGATACCCGATGAAATGACATTAGATGACTACATTGCACATGAACATATGCTCGTCTCTCTGAACGGCTCGCCGACCGGATTTGTCGATGAGGTCTTACGTGCTAACGGTCTGAGCCGACGCGTGAGCATCACCACGCCATATTTTCTTCAGAGCGCCTACCTACTCGAACGCCTTCCCCTTATTGCAACTTTGCCCGAACGCTTTGTGCGTGGATGTTCGACACTTTCGACAATGGCGATCCGACAGTTGCCGTTCGAAACAGCTTCATTCGACGTTTCCGCGTTATGGCGTTCTGCAGACGAAAAATCTGCCCGGTTTGCCGAAATCAAAGAAGTCGTCGTGTCGGCGTCGATGCTGACCAGCGAGGTTACATGACAAGTCGCAAGTTGCTATTCGCGTTGGCACTGTTTCCGACCATTCGAGCATCCAGCGGCATTCGACACCATGCGCTCGTTCCGGCCGATCAGTCCAGTAAGCGACGAGTGCCCCGGAGGGGGCGTCAAGGTGAAGCTGCACCCCTTCAGAGTCACAGGTTCTCCACAAGCAAAAGTCGATGTTACGGAATTAGGTAGATTGTCCCGTCAAATCGGGCAGATTTCTTTCTAAAGTCGAAATACACCTGTGGGTTGGCATGCAAAATTGACCCCGGGATTGGGGTGATCGGCGTCCAAAAGTGACCCCCCTGATACTTCTGATCAGAAGCTTCCTCAAAGACATGAGGGAGCGGTCAGGGGATGTTAGTTATGGAGACGATCGCGAAGCTCAGGCGTGCGCATTTCATCGACGGCAAGTCGATCAAGCAGATTTGCCGGGAGCTGCGGGTATCTCGCAAAACGGTTCGTAAGGTCATCCGCTCGGGCGCGACCGCATTCACCTATGACCGCACGACGCAACCCCGTCCTAGGATTGATCCCTGGCGGTCCGAGCTGGATGAGATGCCGGCCGAGAATGTCCCGCGACCGAAGCGGGAACGCCTGACGTTGATCCGGATCTACGAAGAGCTGCGCAACCGTCTTTATGGTGGCGGCTATGATGCTGTGCGCCGCTACGCGGCCAGGTGGTCGAAGGCGACGCGGGAAGCGTCCGCCGGCGCCTATGTTCCGCTAAGCTTCGATCCGGGCGAGGCCCACCAGTTCGACTGGAGCCATGAGGTCGTGATCCTCGATGGCGTTACCGTGACGGTCACGGTTGTTCATGTCCGTCTCTGCCACAGCCGGATGCCGTTCGTGCGGGCCTATCCCCGGGAGACGCAAGAGATGATGTTCGATGCGCACGACAGGGCGTTCGCCTTCTTCGGCGGGGCCTGCGCGCGAGGGATCTACGACAGTGAGGCGTGAGCCGCCACCGGTTCGAGGCCACGCCGAACAAGACGGCGGTGGATGCGATCTTCGTGGGCAAGGACCGCGCTTACAATCGCTGGTTCCAGCAGATGTGCGGGCATTACCTGGTCGACCCGGTCGCCTGCACTCCGGCATCCGGCTGGGAGAAGGGTCAAGTCGAGAACCAGGTCGGCGTCATCCGGCGGCGGTTCTTCGTGCCCCACCCCAGGTTTAGGTCCTATGCCGAGTTGAACGCCTGGCTGGAGGATCGTTGCCTGGCCTACGCCCGGGCAAACACGCATCCGGAGATGCGGGACAGATCGATCTGGAGCATGTTTGAGGAAGAGCGACCAAGCCTGATCCCCTATGTCGGGCCGTTCGACGGCTTCCACGCGACGCCGGCATCGGTGTCCAAGACTTGTCTCGTGCGGTTCGACAAGAACCGCTATTCCGTCGATGCCCGGGCTTTAGGGCGGCCGGTCGAGATCAGAGCCTATGCCGACCGGCTGGAACGCTGGCAGGACGGCCAGGTTGTGAGTTGTCACGATCGTGTCTTCGGCCGCGGCAAGACGGTCTACGACCCGCTTCACTACATCCCTGTCCTGGCACGCAAACCCGGCGCCTTGCGCAACGGAGCACCCTTCAAGGAATGGGAACTGCCGCCAGCACTGCATCGTGTGCGGCGCAAGCTGGAACGCCAGCCCGGTGGCGACCGACAGATGGTGGATATTCTCGGCGCCGTGCTCACCGATGGTCTGGAGGCCGTCGAAGCAGCTTGCTGGGAGGCCCTGTCCCACAACGTCCATTCCGCAAGTGTCGTTCTGAACATCCTGTCGCGCCATCGCGAACCACCACCGCCCCTGACCATCACCACCCCGGACGCCCTGCGGCTGGCCTGCGAGCCCGCTGCCGATCGTGACCGGTACGACAGCTTGAGAAGACAGAATGATGGAACGCTCAGACGTGCTCGACGCGATGGGGAAGCTAAAGCTCTACGGAATGAGATCAGCCTACGATGAGGTCATCAGCATGGCCGTCAAACGCCAGCACGAACCGCAACAGATCATAGGTGACTTGCTGACGGCCGAGATATCCGAGAAGCAGGCCAGATCGATCAAATACCAGATGACCATCGCCAAGCTGCCGCTGGCCAAGGAACTGGAGGAGTTCGACTTCAAGGCCGCCGAGGTCAATGAGACCCTGATCCGCGACTTGGCCGTCGGCGACTTGGTCGACCAACAGCGCATTCTCGTGCTGATCGGCGGCACCGGCACGGGAATCACCCATCTCGCCGTCAGCATTGCCAGGGCCTGCATCCGAGACGGCCGGCACGGACGGTTCTTCAACGCCGTCGACCTGGTCAACAAGCTCGATGCGGAAGACCGCGCCGAACGTCAGGGACGAACCGCCGACCTGCTCTCCCGTCTCGACTTCCTGTTCCACCTGATCAGTAAGCTCTATGAGCGCACCTCGGTCATCGTCACCACCAACCTGGCCTTCGGCGAATGGCCCAGCGTGTTCGGCGATGCCAAGATGACCACGGCACTCCTCGACCGGCTCACCCACCACTGCGAGATCGTCGAGACCGGAAACGAAAGCTGGCGCTTCGAGAACCGGGCTTGAGCCAAAAACGGCAACCACGCTGGCCCGCCGCCGCTCCGTTACATGGGGACTACGCAGCGCCGGGCCAGCTCAGGGCCAAAGGGTCAATGTTGGATGCCGATAGGGGGTCGCGATTGGATGCCGATTGACATCCTTTGCACTGAAGCTGAAATCCAGAGTCGACTGTCCTTCACCTTGCACTTCATGCTGCAGCGCGACCCCAGCCTGATGCAGCGCATAGCCGAAGCGCAGTTCGAACAGGTGGGATTTGCTGGCCGCGTTGAACCCCCCATTCGCGTCTATCTGCCGCAATATTTGCTATGCCCATTTCATGCTTTCGAGGGTTGGCATGATCTGCTGCATAAAGGTGGCCTCTCGCTCAGAGAGGAAATCAAAAGGGCTGTCCGTCTTCCTGGTCATTGCCGTCATTCTCCGTGCGACCGCACGGTCCTCGTATCGATGGTATCACGATTCGAAAGGTACGATTTCCGGCCCTGTTGCGCTTCCATCCGTCTTTTGGTGCGATGGAACAAAATAGGAACAATTTCTGATCCGCCCATTTGCGGTGGGCCGGTTTACTGCTGGGATTTTCCCATGAAACGCCACCGAAAGATAACGCTGGCCCAGGCGCTGCGCCACGAAAGCGATGATTTTTCTGGGCGTTGCGGTGCCTGCGGTCGCGGGCAGATCATTCGGCGGGAAGTGGTACTGGCTATGAAGCTGTCGCCGCAGACGCGCGTGGATCAGCTTGAGGCGCGTTATCGCTGCACGCGGTGCGGAGAATGCGCCGTCTCTTTTCAAACCCATCAGCGCAATGGGCCGTTTTCGGACGGGTTTCACTCAACGTATGGATGACCGAAATGCGGGACCTTGCTGACACTCATCAAAAATCTCTAACTGGAAAGTTCGGGCGGGAAGCGGTCATTCCGACTACCGAATACGGCTATCGAACCTCGGCTAGGATCGGACATTTGCAACGCAGCTTCGGCCTCAAAACGATGCTGCGTCGAAAGTCAGTTCGGTAGTGACAGGCGAGCAACAACGGCGTCTTTAGGGGACAAGCGAAACTGGCGACCATCGAACGCATGTTTCGATGCGCCCCAGCTTAGCTTTACGTCACCCCCGTGCCAGTCCCTTAGCGAGACCTCGCCAACCTGCTTGCTGGATGTCGGATTGATAATCCAAAGGACCAAATCCTCACCGCGCGCCAAGCGGCATTGAACTTGATCGTTGCTGCATTCAATCTGCGTATTCCTGCCTGACCAGTCGAGCACCTTGCGGAAATAGCGCCGTTCTTCGGTCTCCGGCGACCGATGGTAAGCAACCGACGGGTGACTGCCGACAAGCAGCGTGCGGCCCTGGCCAAATTTATGGTCCACGACTGCGCATCTGCCATCCTCGAAGTGAGCGAGTTCGCTACCGCCGTTCATTTCGTAGGACTGGAGGAACCCGCCACACGTTACCGTAAGGCCCTTGAAGACGAAGCGGTATCGATCGGCTATGTCCGGCATGAATTCGACGTCGTGTTCCCGGACGCCGAACAGCTTTTCCAGCCCATGATTTGGCTGAGTAGTGCCGACCACGCCGTGGTCGCCAAAATAGCCTGGGCAGGCCTCTGAAATCAGCGTTCCGCCCTTTGCAACCCAATCCGAAATCTTCCTGGCCTGCGCTTCGGTCAGCATAATTGGATAGGGGAAATAGAGCGTGTGGTGGATATCGATATCGTCGATATGGACCCAGTCCACGAGAATGTTGTTGTCGAAAAAGCCTTGATAGGCGCCAAACATGGCGGCGGCATAGGTGTCGAAACCGGCCTCCGCGCTGAGCAGATAGTCGAACTCCTGCACCTCGGGCACCACGAGAATGCCGATATCGCCTTGGACCGGCTTGGCATCGAACACTGGCTTTTGCGCAGGATCGTTCGCCCAATGTCCAATCTCAGCGACCATCGCGGATCGCGGCGTGCGGCTGCCGTCCATGCCGTAGGAACCGAAGGCCCCGAAAAGCGGTCCGTTCAGCAATGGCCGGTAGCGAAGGTTCATCATGCCGACCGCGCCACCGGCAAACGAACTCATACACCAGACGCGAATATCCTCGGGTTGAGCAACCCGCCCATCTTCCTTGTCCCGACCAAGAACCTGTGGCTGCATCCAAAGCGGTCCGCCTTGACGCTCAGCATGCCAGAAGGGTTTGCCGCGCGATGCGCCCCGGATAAGGTCGGCGGGAAAGAAGTTGCGCCAGGGCTGCGCTCCGCGTCTGGCCTGAATCCAGGTATAGCCATAAACATCGACCTTGCTTGCCGCGAGCCAATCGTCCGCCCCGCGAGAGGCCATATCCGTGACAAAGCCGGCGACGCCATGCGCCAGGATAAGAGCGTCAGGATCGGCCGCTTTGATCGTGTCGATGCGGAATTGCATGTGCGCATAGTTGTTGTCGCGCTTGAACTTGATCCAATCGAGCCCCTCGGCATAGGGAAACAGATCCTCCGGCGGCTCGACATCCTCCCATTCGGCATAGCTGTACCGGTGCCAGATCGGCGCGAGGGCATCGAGCGTGCCGTACTTGTCTTTCAGCCAATTTCGATACGCTTCCTTGGTCGGTTCGCTATAGTCAATGCCCGCCGAATAGCCGCACTCGTTCCAAACGTCGTAGCCCCATAGGCCTGGGTGACCGCGGTACCGCGATGCAAGTTCTGTCAGGAAAGCGGCCGCTGCTTCTTTGACATCTGGATGATTGAATGTCAGGACCCCCGACCCGCTGCCATTGTGTCGACCAAATCCTGGTGTGGCTGACGATTGGCTCATCACCGAGGCAAGACGTCGCCCGTCGCTGAACACCTGCACCGCGTCCGGATATTTGCGGATCGCCCAATCCGGCGTGGTCATCGACATCTCGGCCACGATGGTCTTCAGGCCGTTCTCCGCCGCGAGGTCGAGGTGCCGGTCATAGTCATCCCAGTCATAAACACCCGGCCGCCTTTCGATGACGTTCCACATGAACCAGTGCCGAAAGGTGTTCAGACCGTCGGCCGCGGCGACGCCGTAATCTCGCTCCCAATCCTCCCGGGGTGGATTGGATTTGCGGAAATAGACGGCGCCAAAGGGAACTTGGGGAACTGACATAGCTTGGGTTCTATCCAATTGTTGGCGTGTGCGAATTCGAGGCCGCTAGGCGCCCTCGAAGGCGAGCTTCTTTCGATTGATCATTCGCTTGTTGCGCGGGTCTGGATTGGGCACCGCGGAGATCAGGCGCTGCGTGTAGGGCTGGGTCGGCGTGGTACAGATGGTTTCCGCATCGCCTTCTTCTTCGATAACGCCCTGATGCATGACAAGCACTCGGTCGCAGAAGTAGCGGACGACCGAAATGTCGTGCGCGATGAAGATGAAACTGAGATCGAGCTTCTTTTGCAGATCGATCATCAACTCCAGGATCTGAGCGCGGATCGAAACGTCGAGCGCCGATGTGGCTTCGTCGGCAATCACGATCCTGGGCTGCAGGGCAATCGCCCGCGCGATGGAGACGCGTTGGCGCTGGCCGCCGGAAAACGCATGGGGGTAGCGCTCCATCGCATTGCGATCGAGGCCGACCATTTCGAGAAGCTCCCCAACCCGTTCGTCCAGCGCAGCGCCCTTATGCGCCCCATTGACGACCAGCGGCTCGCCGATGATCTGCTTGATGGTCATACGAGGGTTTAGCGAGGAATACGGGTCCTGAAACACGAGACGGATATCCCGGTGAAACGCGGCCAGCTGCGCCTTGCCCATCGTGACGACATCTTGCTCGCGGCCTTTTGCATCGCGGTAGAGCATTGAGCCGCTGGTTGGCTCAATCGTTCTCAAGAGCATCCGTCCCAGAGTGGTCTTTCCCGACCCGCTCTCGCCCACGATGCCGAGATTTTCGCCGGGATAGAGATCGAAATTGGCGCCCCTGACAGCATCCAGCGCATGGACCACTTTGCCGCGCCAATTCTTCGCCTCGAAACGCTTGCACAGGCCCCGTATGGAAAGGATCGGATCGCGGCCCGAGATATCGATTTTGCCACGGCTCTCGGCCGGGTTTTCCAGCAACATCGTCGCCGCCAGCAACCGTTTGCCGTACGCGGTATGGGTATCGTGAAAGATTGCATCGACAGGACCGCGCTCGACGATCCGGCCAAAGCGCATCACCGCGACCTCATCGGCGACTTCGGCGACGAGGCCGAGATCATGCGTGATCAGCATCAGCGCCATGCCGCGCTGTTGCTGCAGGCGCTTGATGAGATCCATGATCTCGGCTTCGGTCGTGACGTCCAGCGCTGTGGTCGGCTCGTCGGCGATCAGGACATCCGGATCACAGGCGAGCGCCATGGCGATCATCGCGCGTTGGCGCATCCCGCCTGAGAATTCGAACGTATAGCGCTTGACCATTTCCTCCGGCGCGCGGATCTCGACCTGCTCCAGTAGCCGTACCGCTTCGTCCATGGCGGCGCGCTTGTCCAAACCACGATGGAGGCGCAAGGCCTCGGCGATCTGTGAGCCGATCGTGTGGACCGGGGACAGGCTGCTCATCGGTTCTTGGAAAATCAGGGCGATTTGCCGGCCGCGCATCGCCCTGATGGCTTTGCCCTTGGGATCGAGATCGGTCAGGACCGTGTCGCCCTCCTTGCCGTGAACGGTGATGACGCCGCTGGTCTGCCGCGCCTGTTTGGCCAGCAACCGCATGATGGCAAGCGTGGTGACGCTCTTGCCTGACCCGCTCTCGCCCACCAGTGCCAGGGTTCTGCCCGCGTGCAGGTCAAAGGAAACATCGCGAACGGCGTGCAGAATGTGGGTGCGCAGATGGATATCCACGGAGACGTCACGCACCGACAAGGTCGGCGTGCCTTCGACGTCAGTTCCCGGGTGAATGAAGGTTTCGGCGCTCACCGGTCCCTCACGTGCTGTACGGGTCGGCGGCATCGCGCAGACCATCGCCCAGGAAGTTGAACGCCAGCACGACGACAACCACAGCGCCCGACGGCCAGATCAGAAGCCACGGCGACGACGCGATGGTTCTGATGTTCTGCGCGTCTTGAAGCAAGACGCCCCATGACACGACCGGCGGCTTCAGACCGATGCCGAGGAACGACAAGGCGGTTTCTGCCACGATCATCGTCGGGATTGCCAAGGTGACTACCGCGAGTATGTGGCTAGTCAACGACGGCAGGATGTGCCTGAAGATGACGCGCGGTGTGCTGGACCCGTCGAGCTTTGCCGCCGTCACGAAATCCTCGTTTCTGAGCGAGAGGAAACGACCGCGCACCTCCCGCGCAAGGCCTGTCCAGGCCAGCAACGCCACGATCAAAGTGATCACGAAATAGACCGTAAGAGGCGACCAGGTGAGCGGGATCGCCGCGGCAAAGCCGAGCCACAGCGGGATTGTCGGCATTGCGCTGACAATCTCGATCAGGCGCTGAACGGCCAGGTCGACCCAGCCGCCGAAATAGCCGGACAGAGCGCCAAGGATGATTCCGATGATCAGGCTTGAGAAAACCCCAATCAGCCCGATCGACATCGACACCCGCGCGCCATAGGTCAACCGGCTTAACAGGTCCCGCCCTAACCGGTCGGTACCTAGCAGATTGAACTGTTCGCCGGGTGTGATTGGGCCGATGAAATGGATATCCATCGGGAATAGTCCCCACATCTCATAGGGCTCGCCTTTCACGAAAAAGCCGATTGGGATGATCTGCTCTGGATCGGGCTGGAAACTGCGCCTCAGCGAGTCGGGGTCCACCGACATTTGGTATCCCAACACATGCGGCAGGAACTCGCTGCCGCCATCCTCGGTCTCAACGAACAGATGGATCGCCTGGGGTGGCGCGTAGGTAAAGCGCGGTTGCGCCTCGGTCGGATCCGTCGGCGCCAGAAACTCTGCGAACGCCGCCACGAGATAAAAGAAAAGTACGATGGCGCCCGCCACCAGGGCGACCTTATTGCGGACCAGCCGCCCCCAGATCAGCCGCCATTGGCTGGCGACTTCGATCCGCGACGGATCCTTGTTCGAGCCTAGCGGCGTGATGAGCGGCTTGTCCTCCTCCGCCTCCGGAACGGTTGGTCGATCCGTCATCTCAGTGGAACCTGATCCGGGGGTCGAGAAGGGCCAGCAAGATGTCCGATGCCAGCATGCCGATTAGGGTCAGCAGTCCCATCAGCAAGATGAAGCTGCCGGCCAAATACATGTCCTGGGATACCAGGGCGCGGAACAAAAGCGGTCCGGCAGTCGGCAGGTTAAGGACAATCGCCGTGATCGTGATTCCGGAGATCAGCTGCGGCAGCACCCACCCGATTGCCGACACGAACGGGTTGAGAGCGATCCGGACAGGATAGCGCAAGATAACCGTCCGTTCCGGCAAGCCCTTGGCGCGTGCGGTGAGAACATACGGTTTGTTGAGCTCGTCCGTCAGGTTGGCACGCAATACCCGGATCAGGGCAGCTGTGCCTGCGGTTCCGATGACCACGACCGGCACCCAGAGATGCGCCAAGAGATCCATGAACTTTGCAAAGGAAAAGGGCTGGTCGACAAATTCAGGCGAATAAAGCCCGCCAACGCTCTGGCCGAAGAACCGGAACGAGATGTACATCAGCGTCAGCGCCAGAATGAAATTGGGGATGGCGAGGCCCAGGAAACCGAAGAAGGTGAAAACGTGATCGCCGATCGAGTGGCGGCGTACGGCCGAATAAATACCGATCGGCAAAGCGACCGCCCAGACGAACAGTAGGGACAAGACCGAGACGCCCAGCGTGGCGCCCATCCGTTGCCAGATCAGTTCGGAAACCGGACGGGACCATTCGAACGAATATCCAAAATCGCCCCTCAGCAAAATGCCGCCGATCCATTTGACGTATTGAACGATGATTGGCCGGTCCAAACCGTAGGCTTGCCGCAACCGGGCGATCTGTTCGTCCGAAAAGGTTTGGTCGCTGTCGGCCATCGCGGCCAGCATCGAGGTTAGGTAGTCGCCCGGGGGCAACTGGATGATGATGAACGAAATGATCGAGATCCCGATCATGGTCGGGATCATTAGCAAGATGCGCTTAAAGAGATAGCCAAGCATGGCGATCGGACGGTGCGCGGTTGCTGTCGGTCAAGAAAGAATGGCGGCAGCGGGCCGGGAGGAAATCAAGGCCCGCCGCCGCCCAGTCGCTACGCTTTGAAGAACTGTTCTGGACGCGAGGGACCCGGCGTGGGCCACGCGAACGAATTCGGCATGATGTCCATGGTGTTGACCATGTCGTTCTTAACGATTCCATATCCATCCGGCGGCAAGGTCACGCCGAAGACGAGGAACTGTTCCGCCGCGTGATCTAGGATCTCTGTCATGATCTCGCGCTGCCCATCGGGATTGGCGGTAGCCAGCAACTGACGATACCGTTCCTGCTGCGCCAAAATCTCCGGCGGGGGCTCGATTGCGTTGGGATGGTCCGGCTCGGAGAAGTAGAGCGCCCAGCCCGGTGCATAGAAGCTGTTGCGGGAGTACGGCACGAAGTAGCGCGGGTCGAGCATCGCACCCATGCCGCCATTGGCGCCGAATTGGTGCGCCGATGCGTCGAACTCTCGTCCACCGCGCACTCTTTCTTCCCAAAGAGAACGGTCCATCGTGCGCATCTGTGCGTCGATGCCGACATCCTGGAACATCGGCAAGGCCAGCTCGAACATGTCAAGGAACGTCGTCCGGGCCTGATCGATCTCGAAGATGATCGTGAGCCTTTCGCCATTCGCATCGAGACGGAACCCGTCGGAGTCACGCTCCGGAATGATGGTATCGAGCAGTTCGTTAGCACGATCGGGGTCGAATTCCGTGTACTGGTTGGACAGCAACGGATTGTGCAAGACGTCGCCTTCCTGAATGGAAGGCTGCGCTGGCGCGCCCTGACCGACAAAGACTGCATCGATCAAAGCCTGCCTGTCGACAGCATGAGAGAGCGCGGCGCGGAAATCGCGGTTGTTAAACAGCTCGTTCTTCACCGGGTCGACATGGTTGAGATTGAGCATGAAGACCATGGCGTTGGCCGCCGACTCTTTCAGGGTGAAGAAGTCGAAATTGCCGGACTCTCGGTTATCGAACAGCACAGGCTTGTTGGCCGGCGTGTTGATGTACAGAGCCATGAAGTCGATTTCACCCTGCAGCGTCTTCAAAAGCAGGACCTGCGGATCGGCGACCATCTGATAAACGACTCGGTCGAAATAGGGTAGCTGTTGCCCCTCGGTGTCGACCTTAAAGTAATAGGGGTTGCGCTCGGCAACCGCACGCTCGGTATCCTCGCCGGGGGCCGACGTAAATTTCCAGGCCTCCAGCGTCGGACGGTCGGAATTTTGGTAGTAGACGTTCTCCTCCATCACGCCGGATTCTTGAAGGAACAGCGCCACCCAGTCGTTGAAGCCGCGCTCTCTGGCCAGGGCATCGACATTCTCGTTGTACCGGCGATGGAACTGTTTGAGGTAATGGGCCGGCATCCGGGTGGTCATATCCTGAGCGCCCCGCGCCAAATTCTGTAGGAAGAACCCGTTGGGCGTATCGAACACGACACGGAAATGGGTGTCGTCGACGATGTCGAGCTGGGCGACATTTCCATCCGCCGACCAGTAGGATTGTGACCGGGTCGCGGCTATGTCGGGGTCCTGGAACATATCCTCGAACCAAAAGCGGACATCCTCGGTGGTGTACGGCTCGCCGTCCGACCATTTCATCCCCTCGCGCAGAGTGAAGGAATAAACGGTCGCATCGTCGTTGACCGACACTTCCTCGGCGACGTTCGGGATTACCTCTGTCCATTCCGGATTGAAGCGAACTTGCGGTTCGTATCCCTGATAGCGCACGAGCATGACCAGCGAGCCGCCGCCGACGAGGGCGTTGTTCCACGTGCCGCCATGACGTCCGACCTGCTCGGTCGGAACGATCACGAGCGGGTTTCGTGGCAGCCGATCGGACAATGGCGGCAGTGATCCCTCATCGACCAACTGCTGCAACGGATCGACCTGCGCGAGGCCGGGTCTGGCGACCAGCGCAACGGCAGTGGCGGCACTTGTCGTTAGAAGAAATCCACGGCGACTGAGTTTCATGATCTTCCCCCTCCCTAACTTTCATTGGTTTTGATGCTTTGTTGGTTTCCGCGACATTACAAATCCATTTTGTTAGGTCAAATGTTATGTTAAATGTTGTCCTAATTTTGCTCATAACGTTCTTACGCGGCACGTTCAAAAGGTCTGGAGGACCCGTTGGCAAAGGTCACCTTGCAATCGATCGCGGAGCAGGTGGGACTGTCGAAATACGCGGTCTCGCGCGCCCTGGCAGGCAAGTCGGGCGTGAGCGAACAAACGCGCGAAAAGATTGTGTCGCTGGCAGCGCAGCTCGGCTATGAGCGACCGACCTCCAAGGCGCAGAGGATGGCGATCGCGATCATCTGCGAGGACGAAGATTTGATTAACGGCGAGCTAAACCAGAAAATCCTCGCTGGCATTCGGCATCAGACCCACGAGTGCGGCTACGATCTCATCGAACTGCAGACAACGGGTGCGCGTCGGTTGTCGGATGTAGACCAACGAATGGACGGGCTGATCCTGATTGGCGTGAACAGGCCGGAGATTCGACGCGTCGTTGAGCAGATGGACATTCCCTGCGTAAAGATCGGCAACTTCGAACCACTCGAAGAGGCGGACCTGGTGCGCGGCACGAACTATGAGTCCGGGCGGGTTGTCGGCGATCTCTTTCTCGCCAACAGCCATCGGAATTTGGTCTATGTCCGCGGCCGTCGTGACTTTCGTGGTCGCCAAGAGCGATACAACGGCTTTGTTTCGTCGACGTTCAGCTATCCGGACGCGAGGATCCTAGATCTTAGGTGGCAGGACAGCGACGAACTGAACCAAGCGCTCGACGAGCTTTTGGCCGGACCGGAGCCGGCCACCGGTTTTTTCTGCGCCCATGACGGGCTCGCCGTGACAATTATCTCTGAGCTGCTGACGCGCAACATCCGGATCCCACACGATGCTTCGGTGGTGGGCTATGGCGACTACATGACGGCTCAACAGGTGCGACCCGCGCTCACTACTGTCAGTGTGCCTGGCGTCGCGTTAGGCCGGGAAGCCGTCCGGCTTGTTCAGCGACGGATCGAAAATCTGGCCCCCGACGACTATCGAATTCGAGTCCAAGTGCCGAGCAAGATCATGCACAGAGAATCCTTGGGCCCTCGTCGCGGCTAACTAGGTCATGGACTCGTACGACCGTAGCCAGATTTTGATGGCGGCGAGCTTGAGCATGGCGAGGTAGTCGGAGGCGTGCTTTTCGTAGCGCGTTGCGATCCTTGGAAAGTGTTTGATCTTGTTGAAGAACCGGGGGGCAACCTGCCGCCCGATGGCATGAGAACGGCGAGAAAGGTCCCGCTACTGGTCCAACGTTGGGGGCAAGTCCACAATCACGCGGAAAACTCTAACTCAAATCGGTCCAACTCTCGGGAAGCAGATCAAAACAATTGACGGCCGACACTCGCATCAACGTCCAAAAACATAGTCCGGAAGGGTCAGCGATAATGCGGGCCAATAGGTGACGACGATCAGGAAAACAAAGAGTGGAAGGTAGAATGGGGCGACCTGGCGAAGAAGGGCCCTGTATCTGACCTTGGCCACCTCGGTCATCACAAACAACAAGATCCCGAACGGCGGTGTGAGCGTCCCGATCAGCAGATTGATCACCATGACGATCCCGAAGTGAACCGGGTCGATCCCGAGCGTTCTCATCACTGGGACCAATACCGGCACAGCGACCAGCAGGATCGCGGTGGTGTCCATCACAGTGCCAAAGATCAGCAGGGCAATGTTGATGATCAGGAGGACGACCAGGGGATTGTCGCTGATCGACAGCAGGAAACCCGCGAGCTGTTGCGGTACGCCTTCCAGCGCGAGTATGGCACTGAACGGCGTGGCGGCGGCGATGATGATCACCAGCACGCCGCAGGTCACCACCGTGTCCTTGATAGACCCCCAGAGAAACTTGAAGTTCAGGTCTCGCGTGGCGAAGCCGAGAAAGATAGCGTAGACCGCAATAAGTGCCCCAAGCTGGGTGGGTGTCGCGTAGCCGGTCAAGATGCCGGCGATCAGGAAAACCGGGGCAAAGAGGGCCGGCAGGGCGCGCCAAAGGGAGACGCTGACTTCCTTGCGCGTTTTGCGAGGTACGACGGGCGCGACGATGCGCCCTGTCTTGGCGAGCCAATAGACCGCGACCATCAAGAACAGCGACATCAAGACACCGGGCACGATCCCGGCGAGAAACAGGTCGGGCACGGAGACATCCGCCAAGACCGCATAGATGATCATGATGCCGGAGGGCGGAATGATCGGCCCGATGATCGAGGATACGGCGGTGATCGCGGCGCTGAATTCGGGCGAAAAGCCATGTCGCTTCATTTCCCGAACCTCGACGGCCCCAAGGCCTGCCGCGTCCGCCTGGGCGACGCCCGACATGCCGGAGAAGATCACGCTGGCCATGATGTTGACATGGCCGAGGCTGCCTCGGATATGGCCGACGCAGGCCACCGCGAAGTCGAAGATACGAGCGGCGATACCGGCAGAATTGAAGAGATTACCGGCAAGGATGAACAGCGGGATTGCCAGGAGAACATAGCTTTCCAAGCCAGAAGCCATGCGCTGCACGACAAGCATCGGCGGCACGCTGTCGGTGATCAGCAGATAAAGGAGAGCCGAGGCGGGCAGCGCGAAGGCGACCGGCATCTCGAAGAGAACCAGCACCCCGAGAATGACAAGGAGCAGCCAGATCACGGTCGGCTGCCCATGATTGGTTTCAGCAGGTCATCCTGCTTGGCACCGAAAACGCCTAGAAGGGCTTCAAGCAAATACAGCAGCAGTGTCGGCACCATTAGCGCGCAACTGATCATCAGCGGCACCGAAAAGAAGTAAGAACGTGGAAGTTCGATCGGTAAAGCCACGGTCATAGAGCGTGCTTCGATCTCCATAATCGGCGACAGCTCGCGGATGAGGACATAAAGGGTCCAAAGCATCAGGGCGAAGGTGACCGCACGGACCGCGCTGCCCAACCGGATCGGCAACTTGCCCACGAAGGACGCGATCGTGACGTGACGCATGTATTTCAGGCCGATCGATGCGCCCAGGAAGGTCAGCCAGACGAGGCCATAGGCCCCTGCTTCCAGCTCCCATGTGATGGGATTGCCCAGACCCGCATTGAGCAGAACTTGGGCGACGATCATCGCGACGATGCCCATCAGGATCATCGCCGCGACAACCATTTCGACCTGACCGATCCGGCGCAGGACGAGGCGAACAAGAGAGCGGAACCGCGTCACTTAACTTGCTCTCCTTCAGTACTAGCCGGCGCCGGATTTGTCGGCCGCGTCCCGCGTTTGCTTAGCCTTCGATATCGCGGATGCGCTGCCACAGACCCTCGCCCCAAAGGCCTTCGCCTTCCATGGTAGGCACCGCCGTTCCAGCACGCTCCGCGAAGGGCTCGCCATCGATCTCACTGACGGTGGCGCCTTCGCTGACCATTTGATCGATCACCGATTGCGATTCGGCCAGTCCTGTCTCCGATGCCCAGCTAACAGCTTCATCGGCCGCAGCCTGAAGGACGGCTTGCTCCTCGGGCGTAAGGCTGTTCCAGGTCTCTTCGTTTACAGAGATGTGGAGCGCTGAGATGATGTGGTTGGTCAATGTGATGTAAGGGGCGGCCACATGGAACCGCTGGCTATAGGCACCGGACGCATCGGCTTCGGCGCCATCGACGCCGCCCGACTGTAGGGCGAGAAACGCCTCGGCCCAGGCAACTTGTGTCGGCACCGCGCCAACCGCCTCCCAGAGTTCGAGATAGGCTCTGATGCCGGGAACGCGCATCCTGATGCCTTCGACATCGTCGATGCCGTCGATCGGCTCGCGGGTATAGAGCACCCGTGGCTGATCTGCGGCGGCGGCGAGAATACGCACGCCCATATCGTCCACGACCTGCTGATTCATGCCCTCAAAGACGTCGCTTTGCAAAAAGGCATCGAGATGGTCGCGATCGCGGAAGGTGAAGCCCCAACTCATAACCTGAAAATCCGGCACGTTGGAAGTGAACCAATCGGGCCGCGAATACATTACATCGACGGAGCCTGCCTGGTGCTGCTCCATCACTTGCTGGGCGCTGCCGAGCGATTGGCCGCGGATGAGGTTAACATCAAAAGGGGAGCCGTCGGCCTCCATAAGGTTGTCGGCAAAGCGCACGGCCATGCGGTCAAGCAAGGAATCAACCGCCTCGGAGCCCGCGACAATTAGCTGGGTTTCCGCAAGGGCAGGGGTTGCCATCAAGGTAGCAAGGGCAGTCACAGTGCCGAAGAATAAAGGTCTCATATTTTTCCTCCCATTTTGATTGGTTGTCACTCGGGGCCGGCGGTCCCCCTTAGAACGCCGGTTTTTCGGCAAACCAGTCCGGTTTGTCGGGGTCCAAATAGGCCGACGTAATAACGTCGGTTTCGTATCGCTCTAGTTTCTCCAGATCGACTTCGACGCCGAGTCCCGGTCCGGTCGGCACGTCCGCACGGCCATCGGTGAACGCAATCCGTTCCGTCAGGATGTCGTCCGCGTGGTGCTGATAAAGCGTGTCGAGCGCGATTTTCGCGTTGGGCATCGATGCAGCGAGATGCAGATAGGCCGCTTGGGTGAGACCCAGCTCGCCGCCGGAGTGCATGCCGATATGCATGCTGGCCGCTTCACAAACGGCCCCGGTTTTGAGGCACTGCCAAAGACCGCCCGCCTCGTGAGGATCGACCAAGATAACCTCTCCGGCGCCCATGCGTATTGCGGCCATGGTTTCTTGAAGAGTGTATGCCCCTTCATCGATGCAAATAGGCACCGGCGACAAGGCAGCGAGCTGTGCTGAACCGGCGAGATCTTCGACGGGGAGGGGCTGTTCGATGTATTGCAGGTCGAAAGGCGCGAGCTTGGCAGCCATGCGCTTGGCCGTTGCGAGCGTCCAGGCGCCATTGGGGTCGACCCGCAACTGTGCGGAAGGACCAAGGGTTTCACGTGCCTTTCGGACCAGCGCCACGTCCTGCTCGGGATCGAGGCCGACTTTCAGTTTGAACGATGTGAAACCCTGATCGCGATAGGCGCGCAACTCGTCGGCGACCTTGTCGGGATCAGAGATGAAGACGTAAGCACACATTTCGATGCGGCTGCGGTAAGCACCGCCCCACATCTCGTGAAGCGGCAGCCCGGCGATCTTTCCGCGTGCGTCCCACATCGCCATTTCCAGCGCGGAAAGTGCGAAAACCAGCGCTCGTTTGTGGTGGTAGTAGCCAGCCCCTTCGGCGGCCCGCGTGAGACGTTCGACATCCGTGACCTTGCGGCCCAACCCCAGCGGTACGACGAGTTTATTAAAAACTGCAGGGACGAAATCCAGGAGACAGATGGTTTCTCCGTAGCCGGTGATCCCGCTCGCCGTCGTGACCTCACAGATCAGGCGCGTCGACCCAGCGCGCTTGCCCGACGACCAGGAAATTGCCTCCTTGAAGGGCACATGGACGATCCAGTGGCGGATCTCTGTGATTTCGGTGCCGGTGGTCATCGCTCAGTCCATGCACAGGCCGCCATTGATATTGACGACTTCCCCGCAGATGTGAGCCGCGCGCTTTGATGCCAAAAACAACGCAAGATCGGCGATCTCGCGGGGCGCGGCAAACCGGCCCTGAGGAATGAAGCCCATGATCTTGGCCCGTGCGTCCGCATCATGCACAGAGCGGATGAGGTCGGTATCGACGACACCGGGCGCTATGGCGTTGACTCGTACGCCCTGGGTCGCGCCTTCGAAGGCTGCCGCACGCGTTAAACCCGCTATGGCATGTTTGGCCGCGACGTAGGAACTGTTGTTGCCAAACAGCGTGGATCGCTTCGAAGCAAACGACGCGAGATTCACGATCGCCCCATCCTTGGCCGACAGTTGTGCCCACAACTCCCGCGTCAGCCTAAAGGCAATCCCAAGATTGACCTCCATGACGGCCGCCCACTCTTGATCGGTTGTCTCCGGCAAAGGGGAAGGGCGGGAGATGCCGGCATTGTTGATGAGCATGTCGGCGCCGCCCAATTCGGCGCTGGCGACTGCAACTCGGCGAGGCGCGTCCTCTGCGGTCAGGTCACAAACCAATCCATCAGCGCCCAGCTGTTCGGCCGCTTCCTCGACACTTTGATCTCGGTCGACGAGCAGGACTCTTGCATCTTCGCGCGTGAACTCCTCAGCGATCGCGAGGCCGATACCTCGCGCCGCGCCGGTCACGACAGCGATCTTTCCTCTTAACCCCAAATCCATTGTCGTCTCATTATTTGAGATGATATCTTGATTATTGAGATCAGTATGCTATTTCTACCCTTGCCGTTCCAGTCTGTCAATCCACGGCGCGAGAGGCGTAATGGAGACATCACCCGCCAAGGCACGTTCGGCCACATTGGCCAAAGGGCTAGAAGTTCTGAGTTTTTTGGGGTCTTCGTCCGGTCCGCAGAGTCTGCGCCAGGTAATGACCGGTCTCGGCATGACCAAGCCGACTGCCCACCGGTTGCTGGCGACGCTGGTCGATCACGGCATGGTCCGCTTCGATTCGAGCGACAACAGTTACCGGTTAGGCATGCGCCTGTTCGAGTTGTCGCGTCAGGTCTGGCAGGATTTCGATCTGCGAGGCTCGGCGATGGCCGAGATGCAGAAGCTCCACGCCAAGACAGGCGAGACCGTTTCCTTGGCGATCCTGACCCCCGATGGCGGCGCTTATATCGATGAATTGCAAAGCAGTCATCATTTGCGCGAGCAATCTCGCGTCGGCCAGCGTGTCTCCAAATGGAGCAGCGCGATTGGTAAAGCGCTGATTTCTGGGCTCGCATATGAAGAGCGCGTCCGGCTACAGCAGGCCGACATTTCGGAGATTCTCTCAGGCGCCCACTATCGCGACCTCGCCGACCTCAACCGTCACCTCGATCTGGTGAACGCGCGGGGCTATGCCATTGATGTCGATCAGGATTTGCAGGGTATTTCGGGTGTTGCCGCTCCCATTGTCGATCACCGGGGCATCACGGTTGCGGCGATTGGGCTGAGCGGATCGTCTCAGCGTTTGGACCGCGAAGCGTTGCACCGCTTGGGTCCCGCGGTCATAGAGGCAACACGGCTTGCGTCGCTTCAAGCAGGCGGTGCGCCGAGGCCTGTTTCCAGCGCGCCCATGTCTACCGCGCTACTGCCGCCGAACGTCGACGTTATGGCGGACGTCCAGAACTTGATTGGCGAAAGCCCCGTGCTGAGCAATGACGGGCTGTTCGTCTATTGGGTGGACATATGTCGCCCGTGCATTTTCCGGTACGAGCTCTCGAACGGTGAAGTAAGCCACTTTCCACAAGAAGAGATGATTACTGCCGTCAGCGATACCGGCGACGGTCTTTTGGTCGCCGGCTTGTCGGGGCTCCAAATCGTCGACCTCTCGACAGGGGGAACCATCAAGAGGCTAGGGGACCCGGAATGTCACATTCCTACCAATCGCTTCAATGACGGCAAGTACGACAGAAAAGGGCGGTTCTGGATCGGTTCCATCGCCTTCAATCTGACTAAAGGCGCGGGCTCATTGTACCGCATCGATCCGGACGGTACCTCGACCGTCATGGAAACCGACCTCACCCTCCCAAATGGACTGGGCTGGTCGCGCGACCGAAGGACCATGTATCTGGTCGAGACGGCGGAACGCGTTGTCTATGCCTATGACTTCGACGAAATCACTGGAGATTTGAGCAATCGGCGCGTGCTCATTAGGTTTGATGACGACACGATGGGTAGCCCGGACGGCATGGACGTGGATGATGAGGGCAATCTCTGGATCGCCATGTGGGACGGTTGGAGCATACGGAAGTACGCGCCAGACGGCACCTTTCTAAAGGCATTCGCGATGCCGTTCCCACGCCCGACATCCTGTCTGTGTGTGCGAGGCGAAAACGCCAGGGTAATTGTGACTTCTGCTAGGATTCGCGTCTCTGAAACGCTTCTTGAGCAATACCCTCTCGCCGGCGGGCTCGTCTCGGTTGCACTGAGTTAAGGCGGGTTTGTCACAATCTTTGACTTTGGCTGGCCGGAGGCAATTCTACACAGCGATGACGCGATGCGGGCGGCCAGCCTGGCATTGTTCTTGATCAACGCGATGTTGGTGCGCAGGCTGTCGCCACCTGTGAGATCGGCCAACTTGGCGAGCAGGAAGGGCGTCATCTCCTTGCCGCTGATTTCCGCCTGCTCCGCCTCGACGAGAGCAGCCTCGATCATGCTATCGATCCGCTGCGCCGGCATGGCATCTGACTCGGGAACGGGATTGGCGATGACCAAACCGCCGGCGCCGTCCAGTTGGCGCTGATGATGGATGATCTCGGCCAACTCAGCTGGCGTATCTGCGCGGTGAGGCAATGCAAGGCCACTGGACCGGGCGAAGAAGGCGGGCAGCGTGTCGGTGCCGTGACCGATCACGGGGACGCCAAGTGTTTCCAGCACCTCCAGCGTTTTCGGCAAATCCAGGATCGATTTGGCACCCGCGCAGACGACCGCCACAGGCCGGCGCGCCAACTCTTGCAGGTCCGCCGATACGTCAAAGCTGGCTTCCGCGCCGCGATGTACGCCGCCGATACCACCGGTGGCGAACACGCAGATGCCCGCAAGATCGGCGATCATCATCGTTGTCGCCACTGTGGTCGCGCCATCTGCGCCCCTGGCCAGTGCAACTGCCATATCTCGCCGGCTGAGCTTGGAGATTTCCTTTCCGGTCGCCAGACGGTGCAGCGCATCTTTAGACAAGCCGACAGAAGGCTGGCCATCCAGAACCGCTATCGTCGCCGGAATGGCACCCTCCTCGCGGATGATTGCCTCCACCTCTAGCGCCGTCTCGATGTTCGTCGGATAGGGCATGCCGTGGGCGATGATCGTGCTTTCCAGCGCCACGACCGGGCGCGTCTCCGCCAAGGCGTCGGCGACTTCTTGTGAGACGTTCAATAACTCTTTCATTCGGCGGGTTTCGCTTTCTCAAACGTCGAGATGGTTAGCCGGTAGATGCATGGCTCAATTGGTTGGGTCAACGGATATCGCCATCAACTTGACAGGTTCGTAACCTGGTCGTTACCGTCACCCAGAAGTTACCTAGATTGGCTAGCCGAAATGCTCGATCTAACCGAAACGCAAGAGGCGACGCTCGATGCGCTGGGAAGTCCCTCGCGTCGACAAATCGTACGACTGCTCGCGCCGGGACCACTGTCGGTTGGCGAGATCGCATCGCAGTTGCCAATCAGCCGACCGGCCGTTTCAAAACATCTCAAGGTGTTGGAACGCGCCGATCTCGTGACCCACCGTAGTGAGGGAAACCGCAATCTGTTTCGACTGGACCCAACCGGGTTCGAAGCCGCCAGGCATTGGCTGGATGCATTCTGGGACGATGCCTTGATGCGACTGGCCGCGGCCGCCGGCAACACATCTTCGGACGGACAGGTTCAAGGCTCACCGTGACGCGGCAGGTCGCCCATTCGTCAGCGCACCATCCCGCAACAGGAAAGATCCGCATCATGAAACAGTATCAGGCCTCGACAACCATCAACGCCTCGCCGGAAGCCGTCTGGGCAATTCTGACCGACGCCAGCGGATACCCGAGTTTCGATCCCTATTGCGAAAAGATTGAAGGCACGATTGCCCCAGGTCAGAAGATCAAGGCTTTCTCGACACTCTCGCCAGGCCGGGCTTTCCCCGTCAAAGTGTCGGTGTTCGAACCGGGTCGGAAGATGGTCTGGTCAGGGGGCATGCCGCTCGGCCTGTTCAAGGGCGAACGGACGTTCACGCTGACACCCACGGAGGATGGCGGCGTACAATTCGATATGCACGAGATCTTTAGCGGGCCGATGTTGGCGTTGTTTGGCAATTCAATTCCAGACATGACGGAACCGTTTGCAAAATTCGCCGAGGGGCTGAAGGCCAAAGCCGAGGGTTAGGCCCGGGCGTCAGCCCTTTGGCATCCAGGCGCCATGTAGACCCTGCGGCACGCGCCTCGGCAGCCCGATGACGACCTTTGGCTCGGCGGCAACGTTCGCCGCATCCAGCAGGACAAAGGTGCTCGCATCTTCCGCCGGATCGTAGATGTAGACTGCCAGATAACCCTCTTGCTCGCCAGGGTGACCTGGCCTGGGAATGAATACCGGCTCGCCGACCAGTCGATTGCCAAAATCGTGCAGCACCGCATCGCCGCTCTCCGGGTCCATGGCCGCGATCGCGTTGAATGTCGCCGATGTTGAACGATCTCTCGTCCAACCGCCCGTCAATGTTGGCAGGTAGATGTATCGCGTGGGTGTTGCGATCCGACGGTCATCCACGCGTGGAAACTCCACGGCGTAGTCCGATACGGCGGAATCCGTGATTCTACTGGCGGCGGTGTCGATCATCATCCGATGCAGCTTGGGCGGGATCGAAGGGCCGTCTTCGGCGCCAAAATGGAGCCGCTGATGCCGTACATAGTCAATGACCACTTTACCTTTGGCTTCAAATCCGTTGGCGAAGTGGAAGACGAAAAACGGGTCAGTTTCCAGCCACTTAACCGGCTCACCATCCAAGGGTACTAGCCCAATTCTGGTGCCAAGTCGCGGGCGCCATTGGACCGGGAGTTGGCCGGCCTCAGCGGCGGCCATGTCAAAAACTGCAGGCCCGGCCAAGACGACGATATGCCGGTCGGTAAGGACAAAGTCGTGGATCATGGTCGGTTCGACCAGGGGCAACTTGACCGAGTTGACTAGCTGGTTGGCCGCATCGATTTCCTGAAACCGAACGAAGGCCTCGTCCACGCCGTAGGTCACACCGAATAGGGACCCGGTTTTGGGATGGCGACGCGTGTGCGCGCCGATTTCGATCGGCTCTTCTGTGCCTGGGCACCACTCGCCTAGTGTCTCAAGCTCTTCGGTCAGCTCATATCCTGGGGTTGTTTCAAGCAATGCCAGAATTTTGTCAGCGTGGCTGACAACTCCGACAAAGGCCCCATTCTTGTATGGGCCCGGCTCGCCGTTTGGGCCGACAAGTGCCGGATCGACCGGCACAGGCTGCATGGTGCCGCCATAAACAGCACGCCCCGCCCTTTCTTCGGCGATCAATCCCCGGGTTTGTACGAACCGGTTACGATACCGCGCTTTGCCGTTGCCCAGATAGATCGCGTGAATCATGCCGTCACCGTCAAACGGATAGGTGTAAGACATGGGTTTGAACATCGGGTTGGGCCCGTTGCGCATGTAGGCGCCGCTCAAATCCTCGGGGATGCTGCCCGACAGGACCGGAAGGTCTGGCACGTCCAACTCATCGAAAACGGGCGCGAAGTTGCCTGAAAGATGGGGGTTGTCCGATGTCCAGTTCATTGCGCCCGACTTTCTGCTAACGTCCTACCCCGAGTTCTTTGGGCCAGAAGCTAGCCCGACTTATCGATTGGTGACCAGCTTCCAGCGGGCGGCGCTCAGAGAGGGCCTTAATTGGGGAAGGGAATTGCCATGATCAGAACTATCGCCGCGTCGGCGGCGCTTTTGACGTCGCTCACCTATTGGACGCCATCGTTGGCTGATGACGTTTCACCGGATTATCTCATCGGCTATTGGGGCATTGGTTCGCCCGATGAGTGCGAAACGAGGGACACAATGACGTTCTTTGCGTCCGGGGCCTGGGCCGTAACCAATGGGGGCGGCAATCCGGTGGAAGTCATTGGCGTTTGGTGGGTCGAGGGGGACCAGCTTTTCGTCGATTTCGCGGAACTGGACGATCCGAACGACATGAATGCGGTCGAGGCGACGTTGAGCAATGTGAGCGAAAATCAGTTCACCGCGACATCGCCGATTTTACCGGATGGTTCTGAGATCATGTACCGATGTAGCGGTGGGGACGCGGTTGAGCCGCCGGTCTCACAAAAGGCCGGCTCGGCGCAGTAGTACGGGCTCTCGCAAATCCTCGTTGACCGAGCGGTCGCTCTCGATCGATAGCGAAGCGCAGGCCAAACCCAACCGGACTGCTTCGCTGAACGGGCGGCCGACGGCGATGCCGTAAAGGATGCCCGAGACCATGCCGTCGCCGGCGCCGGTGACGTCGCAAACATCCGTCGGCAGCGGATCGTAAAAATCATAAACGCTGTCGGCGGCAATAAAGGCGCCATCATCGCCCATGGCGACGATCACTGTCCCAGCACCGTCGCTGCGCAGCCGATTTGCGAGTTCGCGTACGTCCGCTGATGACGAGGCGGGCAAACCGCATAGCGCTTCCGCCTCCGAATGGTTGACGAACAGGAGATCGACCCGACCCAGCAAACCGTTTAGGCGCGGCGCCTTGGCCACCGAAACCGCATCAATGGCTGCAAGACAGTTTGCAGGCTTGCGCTGCAAAAGGTGGTCCAGCCCATCGGCAGGCAGATTGGTGTCAAGGAACCAGATCGGCCGCGCCAGCAGATCCGGCGACAGGTTGGCGCCGAACAGTTCGGGCGCGACCTCGTCGTAGATCGACATGTCGGCCATGCCGACGGTCATTTCGCCGGCAAGATCGATAAGGGCGGTGTAGGAGGCCGTGTCCTCAAAATCGGACCTGCAGATACCGCTTGTTTGGATTCCAAGGCTTTTTAGGTCGTCGATCAGGCGGTCGCCATCGTCATCGCGACCAAGTCGGCTGACCAGCCCTACATCGCAGCCTAGCCGGGCAAGGTTCTCGGCCACGTTGCGGGCGACGCCGCCAAAGGCGATATCGACCCGAACCGGGTTCGAGCTGCCCATGGTGATCTGTTCCAGGGCATGGGCCGTGCGATCGATGTGAGCCGCGCCGATACAGGCGATGGCAGAACGCATGAGGGGAGCAGTCCTTCTGTCATCGGTCTTCCCAGGCTCGACTGATGGTCTATATCTGGGGATGAATTTGGCCGCGCACCATGCCTTTCGGCGCCCGTTAGGGCAAGATGCTAGCCGTTGACAAGTAACTCACCCACATTGATGTGATGGCTCAGATCCCTCCTCATCCGGCGAGTTGGCTACGAGTCACCGACCGCGGCTTGCATGTCGTACCAGGTGACCTTTACGTCGATCCCGCGCGATCGGTAGACCGGGCGGTGATCACCCATGGACACGCGGATCACGCCCGTCCGGGCAACCGCGCGGTCCTGGCGACGTCGGAGACGCTTGCGGTCATGGATGCCCGCTACGGCAATGATGCCGCCAAGTCCAAGCAGGCTCTAGGCTACGGACAATCCGTCGATATCGGCGACGTCTCGGTTCGACTGGTGCCGGCAGGACATGTCCTAGGCAGCGCGCAGGTCGTTCTGGACTATCGGGGCAGCCGTGCCGTCGTCTCCGGCGACTACAAGCGCGGGTTGGACCCCACGTGCACGCCCTTCGAGCCCGTATCCTGCGATGTATTCATCACCGAGGCGACGTTCGGCCTACCCGTCTTTCGGCATCCTCACGCTGGTGATGAGGTGGCCAAACTGCTGCGATCCGTCGGGTTATTCCCCGATCGCGCCCATTTGGTTGGGGTTTATGCGCTCGGCAAATGCCAGCGGGTGATCGCGCTGTTGAGGCAGGCGGGATACGACCGCCCGCTGTATCTTCACGGCGCCCTCATTGCCCTGACTGAGCTTTATGGCGAATTGGGTGTCGAGCTGGGCGAGGTGCGGCCGGTCGCGGATCTGACGAAGGAAGAACTGAAGGGCGAGATTGTATTAGCGCCACCCTCGGCGATCGCCGATCGATGGTCGAGAAGGCTACCGGACCCGGTGGTTTGTGCCGCGTCCGGCTGGATGCGCGTGCGGCAGCGGGCACGCCAGCGAGGTGTCGAATTGCCCATGATCATCTCCGACCATGCCGACTGGGACGAACTGCTCAGAACCATCGACGAGGTCGACGCGCCAGAAGTCTGGGTCACCCACGGTCGCGAAGAGGCGCTGGTCCATCAGGTGACACTTTCCGGGCGGCGGGCACAGGCGCTATCGCTCGTCGGCTTCGAAGAAGACGCGGCCGAATGAGGTTGGCATGACGCCATTTGCCGAGCTTATCGAACGGCTGGTCTTTTGCCCTTCGCGCAATGGCAAGCTGCGCCTGTTGGCAGACTATTTTGCCCGGGTTCCCGATCCCGATCGCGGATGGGCCCTGGCGGCATTGACCGGAGGCCTCGATTTCCCCGCGGTCAAAGCGGGCGTGGTTCGCGGTCTTGCGGTCGAGCGCGTCGACCCGACCCTCTTCGGTTGGTCCTACGACTATGTCGGAGACCTGGCGGAGACGGTTTCGCTGATTTGGCCAGAAAGGCCAGGCCCGAACCGCGTGCCAACGCTCGGTGAGGTTGTCGAAACCATGCAGACGGCCAACCGCTCGACGGCCCCGGCCCTGGTCGCCGGCCTTCTAGACGCCCTCGATGCGAACGAACGGTTTGCCCTGCTGAAACTGATCACGGGAGGGATGCGCATCGGTGTCTCGGCGAGGCTTGCCAAGGTCGCCCTGGCGCAATTCGGCAAGGTCGATACCGCCGAAATTGAAGAGCTGTGGCACGGACTTACGCCGCCCTATGAAGACCTGTTCGGCTGGCTGGACGGGAACGCGCCGAAGCCGAATGTCGAAGAGACGGCGGTCTTTCGGCCCCTCATGTTGGCCCACCCGATGGAAGAGGGGGACCGCGCTGCCGCCGACCCGTCGGCCTATCGTGCCGAATGGAAGTGGGACGGCATTCGGGTTCAGGTCGCCGCACGGGGAGGGGAGCGCCGATTGTACAGCCGCACCGGCGACGACATATCAGGCGCTTTTCCGGACATTACCGAAGCCATGGCATTCGACGCGGTTTTGGATGGCGAACTACTCGTCTGCCAAGACGGTGAAATCCAGTCATTTAACCGTCTTCAACAGCGGCTGAACCGCAAGAAAGTCACCGGCCGAATGCTCGATGAACATCCCGCCTGGGTCCGGCTCTACGATATTCTGTTCGATGGCGACGAGGATATGCGCTCGTTGGCTTTCGATGAAAGGCGACAGCGCCTTGAAGCCTGGATTGAGCGCGAGGGGCCTTCGCGCATGGATCTTTCGCCGATGATCCAATTCTCTGACTGGCAGGGTTTGGACGACCTACGGACTTCGACCGAGAACAGCGCCATTGAAGGCGTGATGGTCAAGCGCGGCGACAGCCCCTATGTCGCCGGCCGGCCGAAGGGCCCCTGGTACAAATGGAAGCGGGCGCCGCAGACGCTCGATACCGTACTCATGTACGCACAGCGCGGTCACGGCAAGCGATCCAGCTTCTATTCGGATTTCACCTTTGGTGCCTGGCGCCCGGCGGAAGATGGAGGCCGAGAGTTGGTGCCGGTCGGAAAGGCCTATTTCGGTTTTACCGACGAAGAACTGGCTCAGCTCGACAAGTGGGTTCGGGCCAATACGACCGACCGTTTCGGACCGGTCCGCGCCGTGTCCCAGGAACTGGTCTTGGAGGTCGCCTTCGACAGCGTCTCGCACTCCACCCGTCACAAGTCGGGCGTTGCGATGCGCTTTCCACGTATATCCCGAATTCGATGGGACAAGCCGGCGTCGGAGGCGGACGTGCTGGAAACCCTGGAAGCGTTGATCGCCGACTGACAGCCAATCAACGGTTCTTGGCGACTTCGCGATAGACGGCTTCGACCTGTGGGACGACCGCTTCGGGCGACAGCTGAGACACCACCTGATGATGGCCCTCAGTGCCGAGCCGACGCCTCAGGTCGGGGTCGCCTGCCAATTCGGCCGCAAACGCGACCATGCCGTCAATGTCTTCTGGGGCGAACATCTTGCCGCCCTTATCGTCCGCCATGAGTGCGGGCATGCAGCCAATGCGTGTGGTGATCACCGGCAGCCCCGCTGACATCGCTTCGAGTGTCGCGATGGGCCCTTCTTCGTGCAAAGACGTGCAGAGATAGGCATCGAGCGCCGCTAGCAAGGCAGGCGCATCAAGTCGCACACCGAGCAGGTGCACGTAGGGTTCCAACCCCTGCTGTTTCACATGCTCGCGGAGCCCTTTGGTGTATTCCCATTGGCCCGGCTCGCCGATCAGCACCAGATGGGCATCGACGTCGTTTTGGCGCAGCTTTTCCAGGACGTCCACGCATGCCATCTGGTTCTTTCGCTCACAGATGCTGCCGGTCATGCCCAGTACGAAGGCGTCGTTTGGCAGTCCCAATTCTTCGCGTCGCTGGACCCGGTCCTCCTTGGTCGCCAGGGGCGCATTGGCAATGTCGAACGCGTGATGGACGATGCGTAGGTTACGTCGGCTCACCCGGTTGACCCGGTGATGATAGTCGGCCGTGATCTGGCTCGGCGCGATGACGCGGTTGTTGAAGATCCAGTGGAGCTGGAAATGGCAGGCATGGGCAGTCGCCACGATGGGGATCTTGCCGGCCACCCGATAGATCGCGCCGTACTTGTGCGCCGTGCTGCCGTGGGTGTGGATGACGTCGGCCTTCCAGTTTCGGATGGAATCGCCGACTCGATAGAGCTCCTTATAGCGGGTCTTCAGGCGCGATTCCAAACGGGTCAGCGGCAGGTCGGAGGTTTGGTTGACCAGCCATGAGTCCGGCCGGTGGACTAGCATGATCTCATGCCCGCGTGCGTTCAACTGGCGCAGCAACACTTCCAGGCTGGTGCCAACCCCGTTGATCATGGTGTGGCTGAAGATCTGGGCGATTCTCAACTTGGGTTGGTCTTCAGGCACCTGGCGTCCGTCTCTGGTTCAGCACTTGGTCATCGGGCGCGCCATATGTAGACGTCCCGTCTTACGATATCCAGCGAAGAGCTTACGGCCCTGCAGCTTGGTAACGAATGTCAGACCTCGATCTTATTGCGCTGCCAAACTTTCCGTAGTTCGGGAATGGCGAGCCCCGCACGGGCAACAGAAGTGAGTTTTGGGCAGTGGTCGCTAAACCAGTCGCGACCGGGCCGCCAACCGACCATGACGGCCATGTAGAGGTCCAAGGCCGAGAATCGCGTCCCGAGAAACCAGGGGCCCGGATCGACCGAGCTTTCGACAAAACGCCACAAATCCTGCCGCTGGCGGTCGGTTCGGTCGCGCAGCTGCTGACCAGGTTCTGCGCCATCCACCCACCGGGCTGGCTCATCGCCGAACGTAAATGTCGGATACAGGCCGGCCGTCAAGAACATCAGCCAGTGCAGGAATTGCGGCCGTGTCGGGTCTTCCGGCCCTGGCGCCAGTCGTGCCTGAGGGGCGACATCGTTCAGATGCAAGATGATCGCGGCGCTCTGCGCCATCGCAGTGCCGTCCGGAAAGGCCAATGTCGGCACTTGCCCCAACGGATTGATGCTCGACAACCGAGCGCTGCCAGGGCCGAGTTCGCTATGATCGAGGTCCTCAACGCGATAGGGGAGGCCGGTCAGTTCGAGCGCTGCCTCGACGATGGCTGAGCCATAGCCGGGCAGACCAAACAGCGTGTAATGCACATTCTCCATGGTTCGACATCGGTCCCTTGATTGGTACTGGCTTTTGGGGCTCAGCATGATGATGATTTATGACCCAATTCCGTTGCTCTTTAGAAGGAAGGCGTAGCGATGTCGACACAAGAGCAAGCCGGCCAGCACGTCGGCGGATGTGCCTGCGGTGCAGTGCGCTATCGAACCGTCGGCGAGCCGCAGCGCGTCAGCCTATGTGCCTGCTCCTGGTGTCAAAAGCGAACCGGCAGCGCGATGGGGATTTCCGTCTATTTCGACAAGGAACAGGTGGAGTTCACCCAAGGCACGCTGAAATCCTACCGTCTGACTTCGGACGCCGGAAGGTGGCTGGAGACCGGCTTTTGCGACAAATGCGGCACCACGGTGACCTGGACGCTGGAATTCCTGCCGGACTTTCGCGGCATTGCCGGCGGTACGTTCGATCGGCCGACCTTTTGGTACCAGCCCGAGCGTTTCGTCTTTGCCCGGACAAGGCCGGACTGGCTGCCTTTGCCTGAAGGTTTGGAAGTCTGCCAAGCAATGGCCGGCGCGCCCAAATCCTGACTTCAATCATGTGAGTCGATGAATACGAGCAACTATGAAATCGATGCCGCCTCTCGTACCGAATTGATCATCGACGAGTTCATCAGATAGGCTTTTGCCCGGACTGGGTCCGCCGCCGTCTCGCGTAGCTCGGCGAGTCGCTCGCGGCGCACCGTAGGATCTCGTTCCTCAATGGTCTTCTTATTGCGAATACTCATCGCCTGGACCGCCTTGACATTGATCGGCCGCCTTTGGCGGTCGTAGAGATCGAGGAGCGGCACAGCCGCCGCACCATTCCAGATCTCAACCATCTTCGCCGACAGGTTCACAGCGTCATGTACGCTGCCATTAAGGCCGAAACCGCCAAGCGGGTTGTTGATATGCGCTGCGTCGCCGGCGACGATCGCACGGCCGCCGAAGAAACATCCGGCAACCCGCTGATGCACGCGATACGTACTGGCGTATTTCAGCTCAAATCGAGACGGCACGCCGGGCACATGTTCCAAGATCTTTGCCAGGCGTGGCTGGATCGCCGCATCGTCCAGAACCTCCGCTTCCGGTATCTCGGGGTCGGTAGGGTAGGCGATACGCCACAGGCCGGGCGGACCCTCGTCCGGCACCTTAAACACGGCCGCCCAGTCGTCGGGGTCGGCGACGTAGCCGGCGCCTGCGAAGCCATGTTGGCCCAGATCGTAGTGCGTTGACGCAACCAAGAACCGCTCCGGCCAGGTGAAGCCGTCAAAGCTGGTTCCGATGGCCTTACGCACCAGACTGCGCGCACCATCGCCGCCGATTGCCCAGCTGGCGCGCACCGTTTCATCTTCGTCACCGATTGATATGTTGACGCCATCATCGTCAAGATCGACCGAGGTCACGGGCGCGCTGAATAGAACCTCGACCGAAGGCGCGACCTCACCGATCCGCTTGAGCAACATTGGCGTCAGCCGATGCTGCTCCAGGTGAAGGCGATAGGGGTGGGGCGTCTCGTCGGCGATCAAGGCCAGATCGAATTCAGCCACGATACCGTCGACACGGTCCCGGATTTGCCAGACCGGCACCTTGATCCCCGCCTCGTCCATGGCTTGACCCAGGCCGAGATCGGCAAGCATCTCGATGGTCGGCGGGTGAAAAGAGCCGGCGCGCAGATCGTGGGTCAGCTGCGGTTCCGCTTCCAGCACCAGTACGGGTAGACCGGCCAAACCCAAGGCTAGGGCGGCCGTCAGACCGGTAGGTCCAGCCCCGATTACGACGATCGGATCGCTATAGCCCATGCGCTAGGCTTCCCTTGTTTCGTCCGGTTCGAATGTTGGAGCCCGCATCGGCCGTTAGACGTTCAAGGCGGCGGGCGGAACAGTTGCCTGTACGAACTATTATGGCCATGATCGCAGCGAGGGGGTTTGCATGCAACTGGTTCGACATTGGATTGGCGGCGATTGGATCGACAACGCTGCCGGCGCTATTGGTGACAGCGTCAATCCGGCGGATGGCAGCTTGGTTGGCCAGTTTGCCACCGGCGGTTCTGCCGAACTTGAGGCGGCGGTCGCGGCATCGCGCTTGGCGTTTGAGCGCGGTGGCTGGGCGGCCAGCCCAAGGCGTCGCGCCGCCGTACTGCTCGCGATGGCCGATCTGTTCGATGCCAACAGAGCCGAGCTAACCGACCTTGCCGTCGCGGAAAGCGGCAAGTTGAGAGGCGAGGTCGGGCATGAGATTTCCGCCGCGATTTCGGAGTGTCGGTACTATGCGGGCCTGGCCCGCGCGATCTTCGGCCGGGTGTCGGAAATCGAAGAAGGCGCCATGTCGATCTTCGCGCGCGAACCGGCGGGCGTCGTCGGCATTATCGTGCCCTGGAACGCGCCGATCACTCTATTGATCCGCAGTCTGGCGCCGGCGCTGGCGGCGGGCTGCACGGCCGTGATCAAGCCGGCGCCGCAAACCTCGCTGACCAACGGTTTCATGATGCGGATGTTTGAGGGCATCGATGACCTGCCACCGGGCGTTATCAACGCTGTGAACGAGGATGGCAGCGTGGTCGGGCAGGCTCTGGTCGCCTCCGATGGGGTCGACGTCATCAGCTTCACCGGCTCGTGCGCCACGGGCAAAAAGATCATGGCCGCCGCGTCGGGCACCCTGAAACGGCTGTCGCTTGAGCTTGGCGGCAAATCGCCTTCTGTCGTCTTCGCGGATGCGGATTTGGACAAGGCGCTGCCCGTCATCTCCCGTTGCGCCACAGTCATGGCCGGCCAAATGTGCACGGCGGTGAGCCGCGTCTTGGTCGATGATAGCGTGTTCGACGCGGTTAGAGAGGGGTTGGCCTCAATCCTTGGCGGCCTTGCCGTGGGTCCGGGAAGCGACCCGGCCAGCGCCATGGGGCCTATGGTGGATCAAGGCCATCGCGACCGCATCCTGGGCCTGGTGGAGCGGGCCGGGGACGAAGGTGACTTGGTCCTGCGTGGTGATGTGCCGACCGATTTGCCGGCAACCGGGGCCTTTATTCGCCCGAGCCTGGCGGTCATTGATGATCTGGGCAGCGTCCTGATCCAGGAAGAGCTGTTTGGCCCCCTGTTGATCCTGGAGCGGTTTGCGGATGATGGCGAGGCGGTCGCGCGCGCCAACGCCACCCGATACGGGCTCGCCGCTAGCGTCTGGACCCAGGATTTGGCGCGGGCCCAGCGCGTGGCGCGGGCGCTGCGGTTCGGCACCGTGTGGCTCAACAGCCATAACCGTCTGTTTGCCGAAGCGGAAACGGGGGGCTTCAAGCAAAGCGGCTTTGGCCGTCTCCATGGCTTGGAGGGGCTAAACGACTTTCTGGAGACCAAGCACATTTACAGCGAAGCTGAATGGCTCAGCGCTGACGGAACATCCTCGTGAAGTGCTGAAAAGGCTCATTGATCGTGGGTGGATGCAGCGTTTGGAAAGCTCTATGCGGAAGCGCCTATAGCAAAAGATTATGAGAACGCTTCACAATTCGAATGGATTGACCGCGGGTTTCGCGGAGTCTTGTGAGACGACAAACACCGGAACAATCCGGCAAGCAAAAGGGAGGTACCAAATGCGCCAGAAATGGATTGAGACCAGCCTGATCGGCGCAGCCGTGATGGCCGCGACTTTCACGACTGGCGCCGCGATGGCCCAGACGGAGTTGAGCCTGGGTCATTTCATGCCACCGCGCCATACCATGCATGGCGGCGTGTTCGAGCCCTGGGCCGAGCAGGTCGCGGAAATCACCGACGGTGAAGTGACAGTCCGCATCTTCCCGGCGGGTGAGCTGGGCGCGGGGCCGGTCCAGCAATATAGCCGCGCGGTGGACGGCATCGCCGACATCACCTTCGGCCTTCAGGGCTACACCTCGTCTGAGTTCCCGCGCACACTGTTGGCGGAGTTGCCGGGCCTGTTCGATGATGCCTTCGATGC
>JBCCER010000019.1:0-36440 GCA_039030175.1 Pseudomonadota bacterium | reverse complement strand
CTTGTCCTGAACTTGTCGAAGGATGGGTTTGTTTCTCGACTCCTTTCAGTCGCTCGAAATGACATATGTGTCATCCAGAGCCTGCCGAAGGATGGGTGTAAGTTTGGGTTTGTTTCTTGACTCCTCCCTCCACTGATGGTCGGGACATGGCTCGAAATGACGTTTGGGTAGCTTGTCCTGAGCCTGCCTGGCTAAGGGAGGCCATAGCCGAGTCAGACAGGCTTGTCAAAGGATGAGTTTGGGTGTGGATTATAGTGGGATAAGGCATATAAATACCTCACTCCTTTCCGTAGGCTCAGGGCAGGCCACTCACCATTCACCACTCACTTCAAAATTTTACATTCAAAATTCTACATTCAATATTCTCCAAGGTGTGAGGTTTTGGAACAGTTTCTTAGCTTTGCAGCAAAATTTGCAAAACAATGAGTACGAACGATAAATCTGCTACCCGCAAATATTGGATATATTTTATCATCAGTACGGCTATTATGCTCGCGCTATTAGTAGTTCTTCCAGAATGGTTCTGGTTAGCACTACCATTCTCGCTAACCTATTTAGTGATGGCTTTTGACGCGATGTAGTTGGAGCTGATCTTAAAATATTTTCCGAATTTAAGTGCCAGCCAGCAATCTCAAATGGCTGAGCTAAGTGAGCTATACCAATACTGGAATAGTCGCATCAATGTCATTAGTCGCAAGGATATCGACAATCTATATCCGCATCATGTTTTGCATAGTTTGTCAATTGCCCGGATGAATAGTTTTATTTCCGGTAGTCAGATACTAGATCTGGGTACCGGTGGTGGATTTCCGGGTATTCCTTTGGCGATTCTGTTTCCCGATGTACAGTTTATGTTAATCGATGGTACGGCCAAAAAGATCAAGGTCGTCCAGGCCGTTGCGGATACCCTAGGTCTCCAAAATGTAGAAGCTAAGCAGCAGCGGGCAGAAGAACTCAAAGACGTAAAATTTGACTTTGTAGTAAGCCGCGCAGTAGCGACTATTGACAAACTGGTCAACTGGAGCTTTCCTCTGATCCATCAGAAGCATAAAAATGCACTACCCAATGGCCTCATCGCCCTCAAAGGCGGAATGATCAAACAAGAACTGAAGCTACTTCCCAAAGGAACCTATTCCGAAACAGAACCACTCACTACTTACTTCAAGCAACATTTCTTTGAGGATAAGTATTTAGTGTATGTACAGAGGTAGGGGACAGGAGTCAGATTTCAGGAGTCAGACTTCAGATTATGCCCAAAAATCTAATCTCTGAATCCTCCATTAGCACATTAGCACACTAGCACATTAAAACATTAGCACACTAAAACATTAACCCATTAAAACATCTCCCATGTCCGATACCACTTTTAAAGCCTTGTGGGTTACCGAAGACGAGGCAGGTCATTTTCACAGAGAGATTGCAGAGCGAAAAATCAGTGATTTGCCGGAAGGCGAAGTGCTTATAAAGGTGCAGTATGCCGCTCTGAATTATAAAGATGCTTTGTCTGCCAGTGGAAATAAAGGAGTGACACGTCATTACCCTCACACGCCAGGTATTGATGCTGCGGGGAAGGTTGCCGAGAGTTCTCATGCTGATTTTAAGAAAGGGGATGAGGTAGTGGTTACAGGTTATGATTTGGGGATGAATACGGCAGGTGGTTTTAGTGAATACGTTCGCGTACCTGCGGCCTGGGTAATCCCCTTACCACCTCCACAGACGTGCCGCCCAGATCCTGGCTGATCGGGATCGTCCCGCCCACATCGGTAAACGTGTTCACCGTGTTGTCGCCCAGGAATTCGTGCAGGAGGTTGGCTTCCAGATAGCCGGTGACCAAGGACGAGCCGATCGCGGCATTGTTCTCCACCGCAACGCCCAGGCGGCCCACCAGACTGTCATCGTCCCCATAGCTGACACGCACACCGTCAGGATCGGTGAAGTCGTCGAACTCGAAGGTCTGCCAGATCAGCTGAGCCTGCGGCACGATCGCCGTCGTCGCGCCGACCGGGATACGGTACCCGGCCTCGCCAGACACAGACACGCCCCAGCCATCCGTCGTCACGCTGGAGAAGCGCGACGTCGTCGAGACATCGATGTCATACGCCGTGTACTGGCCCACCAGGTCAAGATACAGCCCCGAGGTGCCGTACCAGGTCGCCGTCAGACCGCCGCCGTAATAGTCGAAGTCGGCGCTGCCCCGCTCGACATTGTCGGCGTCGTTCACGTCCACCGTGCTGGTGCCCCAGTGGCCCAGCGCGCCGATCAGGAACCGGCCCGCATCGCTACGGCTCACCACAACCTCGGCGCCACCCTGGACGAAGCCGATCGTCTGGTTGAAGTTGCCGCCCGTGGTGCTCTCCAGATCACCCTCGCTGTCCAGCGACGAGCCCACCGCCCGCGCCCAGACCGCCGTGTCCACCGGCGCGCCGCCGGCAACCGGGGCCCCGGCCGCGTCCGTCAGCGGGCTCTGCACCGCCGAGCGCACACCGACACGCTCCACCAGCTGGCCGGTCAGGGCCAGACCAATGGTCTGCATCGCCCCCGGCAGGGTCTCGTAGACATAGATCTGATCCAGCCAATCGGACTGCAGGTACCAGTCGTCACGGCCGAAGGGCTGTCCTTCCGGATTGACCAGCTCGTACTTGAAGATGCCGGCCACCAGATCGGCGTTGGTCAGGCTGAAGGCGTCGTCGTCGGAGTCGCCGCCGACACCGACCACCAGGATACCGTCCGTCGGCCCGTCCCCGGTCAGCCCGCCCGGGCTTGCCGGATCTGGGATCACCGTCAGCAGGGTCTCGCCGGTGGCATTGCCATCGATCTGCAGCTGGTCGGTGACGTCGATCACGCCGTCATTCAGGAACGTGTCGATCACCAGGTCGCTCGCCGCCGCGTAGTTGCCCGTCACCGTCAGGACGTTGTCGAAACCGCCGTCGTTACTCGACAGATCGATCAGGCCCTCGTTGGTGAGGTTGCCGGCAATCGTCAGGTTGCCACCGCCGGGCGCGTCATTGTTCAAGAGCAATGCCGACCTGTCGTCGATGAACACTTCGATGTTGCTCGGGCCGCCTGTCTGCAACGTACCGCCCGTGAAGGTCGCTTCAGTGAGGAAATCGAGGTTGACCGTGTTGAACTCCTGCAACCGGTCGGCGTTTACCTCGTCCCTCCATGCGAAGAAGGTCAGCGCATCGTCACCGGTGTCTCCGGCGCCGTCATCGCCAAAGATGTTGCCAGCTCCGCCCCCTAGATCGTCGAAGTCGAAACGTTGGACGACATCAACACTGTCGTCATCGCTACCTCCAAACACATTGCCCGCAACGGTGCCGTCTAAGAGCGTGATGTCATCGTCTCCAACGCCAGCCAACACGTCGTCAACGTCACTATTTTCGTCGACGACTAAGATTGTATCGTCACCAGCGTCGCCGTTGATATCACCCGTTATGTCGGCACCATCCAGCTGAATAAAGTCATCGCCGGCGCCGCCATTAACCACGCCGATGTCATTGGCATCGGCTGGGCCGTTCAGCGTAATCGAATCGTTACCATCACCGCCATTGACGGAGCTAAGCGTGGCATTGTCCGTGAGTAAGGTGTCGTCACCGCCTAATCCGTTGAAAAAGTTGGCGCCAGGCGGCCCATTTGGTGGGATGCCATTACACTTCACATCGTTGTCATTTCCGTTGCCATTATAGGCGGCGCCACCATTGAGCAGCATGCCTCCGCCCGCATTGATGGAACAAATGGCCATTGCCGGTGTCGAGCCCATGCTGCCATAAGCGACGATAGCCAGTGCCGCGGCACTGGTTGTTGCGAGCAAAAATGAAGTTCTTCGAGCACTCATACCAGGGTTCCCTCAAGAAAGGCTGCATCCTGAACGGCTGCCAGTGCGTTGTATCTGTGTCCCAGCGTGGCAGTAAGTCTGCAATCGAACATGTAATAAGATCGGTCCTTGGGCCTGGACTATTGCCAAAGGGATCGAATTCGTAATTTGTCGTTGCCTCTCAATTCCGCGAATCGAGAAGTCGGATACAGTCGACTTCTTATTTTATGATCATGAAACTAGATGAATTCTCATATCGCTGCAAACATCGCGACGAAACGAGTTGTTTCGACGCCCGATGAACTTCTATCTGATTTTTTCCCTCTTCACATAAAGTTATGATGTTCGCCATCAAACAGTTGTCGAGGCTAAGTGGTCGCCAATCGATTCCACCGATAAAAAACGCCGGCCTGGGGAGACCAGACCGGCGCTTGTGAGTTGGTTGGCTCGTGTGCCCTTGAGGTTTAGCTGAGGAAGATCTCCACGCGCCTGTTCTGCGGCTCGCGGACGCCGTCCGGGGTCGGGACCAGTGGGTTCTCTTCGCCGAAGGCTCGGATCACGATCTCGTCCGGCGCGATGCCGTGCGCGATCAGGCCGTTGGCCACCGAGTTGGCTCGCGTTCCGACTGGCCCAGATTGTACTGCGCGCTGTCCGACTGTTAGGAATACGGCCACCCCGAGGATGGGAAGCTCACAACAACGTCGACCGGCAGGTCACGGGGCGGTTTCCCGCTACCTTGCCGTCGGAGTCATCACGACACCGCCGACCGATTGTTCAGTGGGTAGGATTTCAATGGTCGAGATATTGACGTGCGGCGGGGCCTGAAGGGCAAACAGGATTGCGTTTGCGACGTCTTCGGGCTGTAGCTCCTCAATGCCGGAGTGTTTGACCTGCTCCAATTGCTGTTTGTTGCCGGACGCGGCGTCGTAGAATTCGGTCGTCACGCGGCCTGGGCAGATTTCGGTTACGCGGATGCCCGTTCCTCGAAGCTCGTAGCGCAGATTCTGGCTGAAGCGGTGAATCGCGGCCTTGCTGGCCCCATAGACCGCCGACAGCATGGTGTGCAGCCCAGCGATCGAGCCAATATTGACGATGTGACCGTGTGAGTGCCGACGCATGGTCTCGAGCGCCCGGGCCGTGATTTGCAGCGGTGCGATCAGGTTAGTTTCGATGGCCAGACTAATCTCGTCGGGGCCGACCTGGTCGATGCCGGTCACGCCATGGCCGACGCCGGCATTGTTGACCACGATGTCCGGTTCGAACGCCGCGATCCGATCACCGAGTTCGGCCGTCTTTCGAACGTCGAGAGCAACTTGGCGGCAACCGGTTTTCTCGGCCAAGGCAGTGAGCTTATCCGTTCGCCGCGCTACCGCGAGCACGTCGATGCCTTCCGCCCGCAGCATTTGGACCGTCACCGCGCCTATGCCGCTTGTCGCGCCGGTCACTAAGGCTCGTGAAAATCCGGCTAGTGTCATGACCCCTCCGTCGGCAGCTATGTGACATGGATTTTGGTCGGGAAGCGGGCCGATCGGCAAGACTGATCTGGCCAATGGCCCAACCGGACCTGTGGCTACACAGCCACAATGCAATGCCTAACCACCCTGCGCGCCGTCATCCTTTAGCATCGGAGATTGAGACCCGGCCCGTCATCTCTTCGAGACATCGCCAAGGCGTGCCTAGATCAATCGATGTCGGTGTTGATGGGCCCGAATGGCTAGCCGTGAGTTCGGTATCAATCCTCCTCCGGGCATAGCGCCCGAAGGGTCTCCAAATTTCGTAGATGCAGGACGCCGGCTCGTTTTTCCAGCAGGCCTTGCTTGGCTAGGGAACTCATCTCGCGCGAAACGGCCTCGCGATGGGTACTGATGCGCGAGGCGAGGAAAAAGTGGGTTGGCGCGGGGCTGATCTGCGAACTGGTATTGTCGGTTCCGTCCTCGCCGGCAAGACGGATCAGTTCGCGGATCAAACGCTCGCGCACGAGCAAAGTGCTGTATTCGAAAATCCGCCCCGTCATTCTGCGGATCTGGGTCGACATGTGGGTCATCAGAACCCAAGCGATGCTGGGGTGGCTGTTCACCAGATCCTGAAAGTCGGCGAAGCTCAGGCGGCCGACCTTGGTTTGATCAAGGGCAATGATACTTGCCGATCTTGGTTGGCCGTCGATCGCAGCCAGTTCGCCGAACATGTCGCCGGGGCCCATATCGCGATAACCGACCGCCTTACCGTCGCGTGAATGTAGGATCGCCTGAGCCCGGCCTTCCACGATGAAGAAGACATCCCGCCCTTGCTCCGAAACCGAAATAACCATGCCGCCGCGCGGGTGGCTGCGTTGTGTCAGTCGACCAAGCAGCGCGTCTCGGTCGGTGTCGTCGAGCCTGTCCAGAAAGGGTCGATCGGCCAACATGGGCACGCCCTCTTTTTGCTAATCCTCACCCCAAGAGCCGGCGGAAATCGCCGCATGATTCATGTAGACGACCGGATAATACCAACGGCCATTGGTATATATTATACTCGTCAGAGTAATATAGCATCAAAGCATTTCTTCGACAGTCCGCGAGCGACAGTTCGCGAAACCGTGAACGGATTCAGTGCGCGGGGCCGTGTCCTAGGCCGGCCGCCGTTCGGCGCGCCGGTCGGCGATCGCGCCCAGAGGTAACAGCAGCTGTGGCGCCAGTTTCGCAACGCTTCGGCTCCGAATAGGGCGGGGAGTGCTCAATGGCAGAGGCAGCGTGCTCTTGTTGCCGTCAGCCGCGAACTTTGCCAAGGCGCGCCCGAGAGCTGTGGTCAGCACGATACCTCTTCCATTGCAGGCAATTGGTGCTAGCCATCCCTCGGCGGGTTGAAATAGGCGGGGCAGGAAATCGCCGGTCAGTGTCGCCTGGCCGCGCCAGACATACTCCATTTGGTCTAAGGCCAATTGGGGGAAGAGTTCGTTAAGCCGCCGAATGGCAGAGCGCGCTACGCGCCGCGCGCCATCGGCCTGGGTGAAAAAGGGCATGCCGCCGATGACAAGGCGGTGGTCGGCGGTCCATCGGATGGCGAAGAGGTTGTTTCGGGTGTCGGAAAGGGACTCGCGGCCGGGCAGCAGGCTCGCCCGCACGGCGTCGGAAAGCGGCGCGGTGGCCATCTGATAGACGGTCAGCGGAAGCGTCGACCGGCTCACAGTTTTGCCAGTTCGGGTTCCGAGGCCTGGCACTTGGGCGTTGGTTGCTTGAATAACCAGCGGTGCCGTCGCGCTGCCTGCAGCGGTGGCCACCCGCCACATTCCATCGTGGCGTTTGAGCGAGGTTACCGGTGATCTTTCATGGATCAGCGCGCCTGCTTCCGTCGCTGCCCGGGCGAGCCCCCGTGAATAGGCCAGCGGGTTCAGATGGCCGCCAGTGCGGTCTAGGATCGCGCCGTGAAACCGTTTACTGCCGATGCGGTCTCTCGCCTCCTCAGCATCGAGCCAAGTGAGTGACGCGCCCGCCGACTGCCATTCCGCCATGCGGGCCTGAAGCTTTGGAACCAGCGAGGCGGCATGGGCCGGGTGAAGCCAGCCGGACGGAACCGCATCGCAGGCAATCTTGTGCTCTGCGATCAGATCGAAGACGTAACGCGCGCCGTTGGCGATCATATCAACCAGTCGTTCGCCGGCAGGACCGAGCGCGGCCTTCGCTTGGATGGGGCCGACGCGGGGTAGGCTGGGCACGACGAGGCCGCCATTGCGACCCGACGCGCCGGCGCCGATGACGCTCGCCTCCAGCAAAACGGTATTAAGGCCGCCGCGGGCAGCATGCAGCGCTGTGGACAGGCCAAGAATGCCGCCGCCAATGATAATGAGATCTGCTGTCTGATCGTCCTTCAGCGTCTCCGAGGAGAAGGTTTCGTCTGCTGTCGCGTGCCAAAGACAGGCCTCTGGGCTATCGGGCTGCGCGCTCATGCCGATGCCAATGGCCGGACGAACGGTAGGGCTGCCATGCCGGGTTTGGGTTGGAAAGCGCTGGCCGGGAAACGCTGCTGCCCATTAGGATCGGTCCGCTTTCTTGACCATCGCCGACGGACTGACCCATGAGCGCGCCAGCACCGAACGACCAGACGTTTGACCAAGCCTTGCTGGCCGAGATACGCGCCCAGTTTCTGCATGTCGACCATTGCCCGATCATCGATGAGCGGCGCGTCTTCTTGGAAAGCGGCGGCGGCTCGCTGAAGCTGAAGGCGGCGATCGAAGCGGCGGCGGATATCTCTGGTGTGCCCGACCAGGAAGGACGCGACAATGACGCTTCGCGCTTCTTGTCCACTGTCATTAACAAGGGGCGGGAGGATCTGCACCTGTTCTTCGGGTCGGGCGGTGAGGGGCAAGTGGTTTCCGGCGAGACGGGGACGGAACTCTTGTACAAGTTCGTGCGGGCGGTTGCCTTGAGTGCGCCGCCCGGACCGGTGATTTCCAGCAATCTTGAACACCCGGCGACCTTCGATGCGGCGCGGCAATGGGCCGACTACACCGACCGCGCTTGGAAAGAGGTCGAGTTCGATGCCCTGTCCGGCACGGTCAGACCCGAAGACTATGCCCGCGCCGTCACGCCCGATACGCGGATCGCAACGGTCATCCATACTAGCCAGCTGACTGGCTTTCGGGTCGACCTTGCCGGCATCGTGAAGGCTATTCATGCCGTGTCGCCCGACTGCTTCATCATTGCCGACGGCATCCAACAGGCGCCCCATGGAGACATAGACGTGCGTGCGTACGGCGTCGATGCGTACGTGTTTTCTCCTTACAAGGCGTTTTCCCGGTTGGCGGTCGGATTCGGCTGGGTGGGAGATCGCCTGTCGGATGTGCGGCACGACCACATGCTGTCCAAGAACCCGCGCATTTGGGAACTCGGGTCGCGCGACCCAGGGATCTACGCCGCCCAAACCGCCGTGATCGATTATCTGGCCTGGCTGGGCGCCCAAGTCTCCGACCATTCCGATCGCGCGGGTCAGATTCGGGGCGGCGCGGCGGCGATGGCAGGCCAGGAACGCGCGCTGATATCGCTGCTGCTTGACGGAGAAGAGGGATTGCCGGGCCTGTTCGACATTCCGGGGATCGCCGTAATCGGACCGCGCGCGATCGACGAGCGCGCGGGCATCGTGTCGTTCACCTTGCGCGGGACACCATCGCCCGAGATCGTCCGCCAGCTGGCCGACCGAGGCATCCGTGTACATGCGCGGATCGATGACGGGTACTCCGGGCACATCTTGGCGGCACTGGACCTGCCGGATTGCGTGCGCGTAGCGCTGTGCCACTACAATAGCGCCGACGAAATCCGGCGCCTGCTGACCGAGATGGCGTCGCTGTCCGAGGAACTGATCGGCTGACAATCGTTCAGTCCCAATGGGCGGTGCCGGTCGCGGGATCGACTGTGACGCCGTAATCGCTCAAGGCGCCCGCAATTGAGACTGCCCCTGTGGCGACATCTCGGGCGACAGCCTCCGGCGCCCGCCGCACTGGGTCTCCGTAGCCGCCGCCGCCGGCCTCGCGAATGGTTAGGGTATCGCCCGGGGCCAGCGTGTAGCGGCCTTTCGGTGCTACCTCGTTTCCATTGACCGTAAACTGGCGCGCTGCCCCTGATTTGCCACCCAGAAAGCCGCGCGCTGGAAACTGTGTGCGCAGACCGAATATGGAGACATCGACCGGCATGGTGCCGTCATTGCGCAAGGCTGCCTCCTGCCCGGTGCCGCCGCGATATTGGCCGGCGCCCCCGGTATCGGCCAGCATCCGACGGTAGAGCACCCGCATGCCCGTTTCGCGCTCCCAAACCTCGGCGGGGACGACGGCATTGTTGGTCGGGAAGGGTACGGCGGCGCGTCCGTCATGCCCGTCCATGGCGCCAAGACCGCCAGCCAGAAAGTACTGGGTCGCCATCTCCCGCCCATCGGCACCGCGCGCCGTTACCAGCATCAGGGTCGCCATGCCGCTGTCGGCCTGCACGCGGCCCGGCAACTGATCGGCCAGGCATCCCATGATCAGCGGGACGATGAACCAGCCAACCGTGTGACGGCCACCCGTCGGCGAGGGTTTTTGCGCCGCCAGAATACAGCCCTCTGGTGCTCGGATCGATATAGGTTGGAGCGTGCCGTCATTGTTTGGGATCGACGGTGTGGTCAGGCATTTGATCGCATAGCTGGCGAACGAACGCGTGTAGCAAAACGGAACATTGATTGCGAACGGTGCGGCTTCATCAGTGCCTTCAAAATCGACCGACACCCGGTCGCCTTCTATGGTGATGGCGCAGGCGAGCGTCACCGCGTCCGTCACCGTCTCGATCGCCATGGATTGGCGATAGGTGCCGTCCGGGATGGCGGCCAGTTCGCGCCGCATCGCCTTGTCGGACTGGTCGATAACTGCATCGGCGAGTGCCTGTAGGTCGTCGAGCTCGTACTCGGTCATGAATTCGCCGATTAGCCGGGCGCCCACGTCTGTCCCAGCAACATTCGCGTCGATATCGCCGAAAACCTCGTCGACCACGCGCACATTGTTGGCCAGGATCTCACGCAACAGCGGGTTGAAGGTGCCAGCCTCGACCAGTTTGCACACGGGCAGGATCAGACCTTCGTGATAGAGATCGGGGTTGCCGATTGCGAGACCCGCGCCACCGATATCCGGCAGGTGGGAGATCGTCATGACAAAGCCGACGACCTTTCCGTCGCGAAACACGGGACGTGCAACGCAAATGTCCGGCGTATGGCCGGTGCCGAGCCAGGGGTCGTTGGTCACGAGCACATCGCCCGGCTGTAAGCTGTCGACCGGATAGCGCGCAAGCATGTGGCGCATGGTCAGTGGGGCGGTGCCGATAAAGGCCGGCATGCTGAGGCTCGCTTGCGCGATTGAGCGGCCCCTGGCGTCGAACATCACGCACGCGAGGTCCCACGCCTCGCGCACGCCGACGGAGAAGGCGGTGCGGACGATCGCGGTCAGGATCTCATCGGTGATCGCGATCAGTCGATCCCACATGATGCCGAGACTGACGGCATCGATCGGCCTCTCGCTCATGCCGCCAACACCTGCTGCTTTGTCGCGATCGTTGCGACCAGATTTCCGTGTATGTCGATCTCCACCTTGTCGCCGACGCCGATCACGCAGGTCGACTCGCGCTCCTCAACCAGTGCCGGACCAGCGAAGCTGTCGCCCGGTCGCAGGGCTTGGCGGTCATAGACGGGCGTGTTCTGAAAGTCGTTGACCTCCGGGAAGAAGGCCATGCGTTCGCCCTTTAGGCTGGGCAGGCCGGTGCCGGCATCCAAGGAAAAATCGGTATCTATGGATGGGCGAGGCCCTGTGACCGTCACCTTCCAGGCAACAATCTCCGTGGCACGTTCAGGAAATGATTTGGCGAACACGTTCTCATAGTCCGCCGCGAAAAGTGATGGCAGCTTCTCGATCAGCGCTTTGCCGTCGAGGGACTGCGGCAGCGCGACCTCAATATCGTAACCTTGGCCTCGATAGCGCATGTCTAGCGCCCGCGTTACAGACAGATCGTCGCTCGTTAACCCGGTGCCGGCGAATGCTTCTGTCGCCTCATCGACCAAGTCGGCGAATTTGGCGTCCAGATCGTCCGGGGCCAGAGTCTCCACCTCTACCAAGTCGGACCGAAGTACTTCGAAAGAAAGCGGGCTGATCAGCATTCCTAGGGCCGATGCAACACCGGCACCAGACGGGAAAACGACACGAGGCACCAGCAGTTTTCGGGCAACCCGCAATGCATGGATAGGTCCGGATCCGCCAAAAGCGACCATCGATGATCGGCGATAGTCAAAGCCACGCTCGGACGCGTGATTGCGGAATGCTCGGGCCACATCCTCGTTGATCGTCTCGTGGATGCCCCATGCGGCGCGCAGCGTGTCGACATTGAGCGGATCCGCGATGTCCTGGCCGATGGCGCTAGCCGCTCCGTTAGCGTCCAAAGACATTTCGCCGCCTAAAAAGAAGTCCGGGCTGAGATAGCCGAGGGTCAAATTTGCATCGGTCAGGGCCGGCCGCGTGCCGCCAAGGCTGTAGCAAACAGGTCCGGGGTCAGCGCCGGCGCTGCGCGGCCCCACCTTGACAACGCCGCGTGCATCGACCTCGGCGAGGCTGCCGCCGCCCGCGCCTATTTCAATCAGGTCGATCACCGGTATCTTGGCGGGCAGGCCGCTGCCGAGCCGGAATTCGTGAACCCGCGCCACCTCCATCTCATAGCGATGCAATGGTTCCATATCGCGGACCAGCGCGCCCTTAGCAGTGGTGCCGCCCATGTCAAATGCCAACAGGTCGGCGATGTTCGCTGTTTCACCCAATCGTGCTGCGAAATGCACGCCCGCCGCTGGGCCGGATTCCAGCAAGCGCACGGGATAGCGTCGCGCGGTTTCCAAGGTCACCGTGCCGCCGCTAGATGTCATAATGAAGAGGCTGCCAGCGAAGCCGAGCTCGGCAAGGCCGTCTTCAAGTCGATCCAGATAGCGGCACAGCATTGGCTGCGTGAACGCGTTCATGGTCGTTGTCGTCCAGCGCTCGTACTCACGCATGAACGGAAAGATGTCCGCGGATGTGCTGACATATGCGTCGGGCAGCGCCGACTGGACGATGTCGGCGACTTCCCTTTCGTGGGAGTCGTTGACGTACGAATTTAGGAGGCACACAGCGACCGACTGAATCGGGCCGTTCTGCTCGGTTTTCTCGGCAAGTCGGCGCCGCACCTGATCGGGGTCGGGGGCGGTTGAGACGGCGCCCGACGCGGTCATGCGCTCGTCAATCTCGATCCGCATGGCCCGCTCGATCAACGGTTCGGGATAGGTGATCGCGAGGTCGTACATGTCGTAGCGACGCTCTTTGGCGATATCGAGCACGTCGGCAAAGCCTTCTGTGCAGATCATCGCCGTTTTTGCACCGCGTCGCTCAATTAGCGCGTTGGTAACCAGCGTGGTACCGTGAATGATCGTGTCGACGTCGCTGGGTTCGATCGCGGCCTTGTCGAGAAGTGTCGGCAAGCCGCTGATCACTGCCTTAGACGGATCATGCGGGGTGGTGAGCTGCTTGTGGACGACAAGCCGGCCCGTTCGTTCGTTCAGTGCGGCGAAGTCGGTAAACGTGCCACCGATATCGATGCCGACACGCCACGCCACGGGGTCAGCCCCGGTCGCGTTTTAGGGCAGTGACCTCGATCTCGACCTTCATGGCTTCCTCGGCAAAACCGCAGACGATCGTGGTGTTGGTCGGGCGCGGGTCTGAGAACGTCTCGCCCAGAACCTCGGACACCGGCATGACGTAACTGCGATCGGCAAGAAATACGCGGACCCGAACAATGTCCTTCAAGTCCGCGCCAGCCTCACTTAAGGCTCCGGAAATGGTTTTGAGACATTGGCGGGCCTGCTCGGCAGGGTCGTCGGAGATTGTGTGATTGGCGAAATCATAGCCGGCGGTTCCGGACACGAAAATCCATTCACCGTCGACAACGGCGCGGCTGTAGCCGGCCATCTCTTCGAATTTCGAACCGCTGGTGATCGCGTAACGTGACATCGCGCCCTCGTTGTTAGGTTTATCGATTACGGTTCGCCTAGTCTCGGTTAGGCCGCATCGCTCTCGATCAGGTCGACAAGCATTTGGTAGGTCGCGCCGGTATCCCCGCGTATAGCGGCCACTGCTGCCGGAATGTCCTGATTTTCCAATGCGGCCACCAGTTCCAGGTGATGAATGGCGCCATTGTCGAATTCGGCCGTGCCGATGCGCGTCCCAAGCGCACGCGAGAGCATTCGCAAATACGGACCAAACCGCAGCCACAACAGGCCGATAAGCTGGGTCAGGACCTCTGAGCCCGAGGCACCGTAGATCAGGAAATGAAACTCGCGATTGCAGCGCAGCAGGGCTTCGACCCCGTCATCTCCGGTGATGGCCTGATGGGCCGCGCAGGCTTGCTTGACGTTGCGCAGTACATCGCCGGTCACGAACGGCACCGCACGCTCAACGGCCAAGGTCTCCAACGCATAACGCGCGTCGAAAATGTGATCTAAGCGCTCGCGCGAGACGGTCGGCACGCGGCATGAGCCGCCTGCCGTGAGCTCCAAGGCGCCCTCTGCCGCTAGCCGGCGCAAGGCCTCCCTTACTGGCATGTGGCTGGTGCCGAACGATTTCGAAAGCGCGTCCAGGGTCAGCACCTGCCCTGGCTCGAACCGGCCAACCACGAGGGCGTCGTTCAACGCACGATAGACTACATCCTGCACTGTGGAGCGGGCGCGAACCGGTTCGAACGGAAAGGGGGCTGACATCAGGATTGCGTCAATCGGCATCTAGACTGCATTAAGAATAGGCAAACATCGTTGATCAAACGATCACACAATGCAATCCTTCGATTTCAGGGCGGCTGAATGACGGCGGAAAGCGCGCTTTAGAATGCGGGCGCCGCTGGCTAAGAAACACGTTGATCAAGCGTCGCGCAATGCCGTCCGCGCCGGGATGTCACGGGGGCTGTTAATCCAGCAATGCTGAGCGTTCGCGATCTGCATAAGCAATTTGGCGAGCTGCGCGCGGTCAATGGCGTATCGTTTGAGCTGCGCGAAGGCAGCATCACCGGGCTTATCGGGCCGAATGGTGCTGGCAAGACCACGCTGTTCAACACCCTTTGCGGAACGCTTCAGGCGGACAGCGGAGAGGTCGTTCTAGGCGACGAGCGGCTGGATCGTTTGCCGCCGCACCGCATCTTGCATGCGGGGCTGGGCCGGACATTCCAGATCCCGCGGCCGTTCCCGGAAATGACGGTGCTAGAGAACGTCATGATCGCGCCTTTGGATCAGCCGGGCGAGACATTTTGGAACGCCTGGTTTCGCAGGCGCGCCGTTGCTGCGGCCGAAAGGCGGATTCGCGATCGTGCGATGGAGGTCCTGGACTTCACCACCTTGGCCTCGCTGGCGGGCGAGCCGGCGCGCTCGCTATCGGGCGGGCAAAAGAAGCTGCTGGAACTGGCGCGGGTTCTGATCGCCGAGCCCAAAATCATCTTGCTGGACGAACCGGCGGCCGGGGTCAATCCGGCGCTGATGGACATCCTGCTCGACAAGATTGTCAGCCTTAATCGGCAGGGCATCACCTTCCTGTTGATCGAGCACAACATGGATCTGGTGATGAGCGTCTGCGATCCGGTCATGGTCATGGCTCAGGGGTCGATGTTGTGCATTGGCGATGCCGAGACAGTACGCAACGATCCGCGTGTCTTGTCGGTCTATCTGGGTGAAGCGCCGTGAGCAGCTTGCTCGCCGTAAACGATCTTGTGGCCGGCTATGCCGCCGATTTGCCGATTGTCACCGGTGTGTCGTTGACGGTGTCGCCCGGCGAGCTGGTCACGATCATCGGCCCAAACGGGGCGGGAAAGTCGACGCTTATCAAGGCGATGGCTGGCCTTGTGACCGTTATGGGCGGAAGGGTCGAGCTTGACGGTGGCGACATCACCGGCATCCAGACCCATAAGTTGCCCAGTTCCGGCATCGGCTATGTGGCGCAAAGCGCCAACATCTTCACGACCCTGACCGTGCAGGAAAATTTCAGGGCATCGGGTCACACGCTGGGCCGCGACATGCATGACCGCATTGCCGAGGCCTACGAGATTTTTCCGGACCTCGCGCCTTATAAAGACAAGAAGGGCCGGGTGCTGTCTGGCGGCCAGCGGCAGATGCTGGCGCTGGGCATGACGCTGCTCTGTCGGCCTCGCGTCATCTTGCTGGACGAACCATCGGCAGGATTGGCACCGGCCATCGTACAGGATGTCTTTGCACGTCTGCGCGGTTTGGCCGACTCCGGCCTGGCACTGTTGATGGTCGAGCAAAACGCCCATGCAGCCCTGGAGCTTTCCGATCGCGGCTATGTCATGGCCGAAGGTGCCGTGAAGATCGAGGGCGGGGCGAACGACTTGCTCGAGGATCCGCAAGTCGCTGAGATCTATCTCGGCAAGAGGCGGGCGCAATAATGGGCCAGTTAATCGCCGACGGCATCTTGACAGGGGCGATCCTGTCGCTGGGCGCGATCGGTGTCACGCTGACGCTCGGCATTTTGCGTTTCGCAAACTTCTCTCATTCCGAACTGGTCACGTGGGGCGGCTATTTCGCGCTGACCTTTATCATCTTCGCGGGTACCTCGGCCGAGACCTTCGGCCCGCTGTCATTCGGCTGGCCATTCGTCGCGGCGATCATCGTTGCGGCGGTCGCGACGGCGCTGCTTGCCTTGCTGGTTGACGCGCTGGTGTTTTCGCGGCTTCGTCGGCGTGGGGCGGCGGAGATGACCCTGGTCTTCGCATCGTTTGGCGTCGCCCTGCTGCTGCGCCACATCATCGTGCTGATATTCGGTCCGCAGGCGGCTTACTACACGGGCACGCTGCAATTCGCGGTCGAGATTTTGCCGGGCGTTCGGGTGATGCCCGACCAGATGTTGGTTCTGGCGCTAACCCTGCTGTTGGTCGTCGGGCTCTACGTGATGCTGAAATACACCCGTCTGGGCATTGCCATGCGCGCCAGTGCGGAAAGCCCAAATCTTGCCCGGGTGCACGGCATCGACGTGCGGGTGGTCGTTCGTTGGACGTGGGTGATTGGCGGCGGCCTGGCGGCGGCGGCGGGTGTCTTCTATGGCCTAACGGTTCAAATGCGCCCTGAAATTGGTTTCACCCTATTGCTGCCCTTGTTCACCGCCGCGCTGTTGGGTGGCAGTGGTAGCGTTTTCGGTGCGGTCATCGGCGGCCTCGTGATCGGCCTTTCGGAAAGTCTGTCGGTTCTGATTATCCCCACAGGATACAAGCAGGCAGTGCCGTTCCTGATCCTGCTCTTGATCCTCTACCTGCGGCCACGCGGCCTGTTCGGGGATGCCGCAAGATGATGGGCCTGATCTCCTATCTCAGCTTTTTCCTGATGCTGGCGCTGGTCTACGGCATTGCGACCATGGGGCTGAACCTGCAATGGGGCTTCACCGGTCTGTTCAATGCGGGGGTCGTCGGTTTCTTCGCGATCGGCGGCTATGCCTTCGCCATCATCATTGGCCCAGATAGGCCGGACCTGGTGGGCGGGTTTGAGCTGCCGTTCCTGGTTGGTCTTTTCGGGGCGCTGATCTTTTCCGCCTTGGCTGCCTTGATCGTCGGCTTGGCGACAATGCGATTGCGCTCACACTATCTCGCCATCGCGACCTTCGGCATTGCCCTGTCAATCCAGCTTACAGCACTCAATTTCGAGAGCCTGACGGCCGGCAATCTGGGTCTGATCGGACTTGATCGGCCACTGGAGGATGCGATTGGCTCGCCGCTGGGCTTCAACTTGTTTTACCTTGCCGTCGTCGTCGCCGTAACGCTGATCGTTTACGCCGCGCTGCAGTTGATCCTGCATTCGCCCTGGGGCCGCGTGTTGCGGGCCATTCGCGAAGACGAGGAAGCGGCGACCTCGCTGGGCAAGAATGTCAGCCGCTTCCGTCTACAGGCCTTCGTGATTGGCTGCTCGCTTATGGGGCTTTCCGGCGCTCTTTATGTCGGCTCGATTGGCTACGTCAGCCCGTTCGACTTCCTACCCATCGTCACCTTCCAGATCTGGACCATGCTTATCCTGGGCGGCAGCGGAAACAATCGCGGCGCCATCCTTGGGGCCATCGTGGTCTGGGGCGTCTGGACCTCCAGTGGCTGGCTGATCTCCACGGTATTGCCGCCGGCCTGGCAAGTACGCGGCGCGGCCAGCCAGGTGGTGCTGATCGGCCTTATTCTTGTGCTGACCCTGCTATTTCGCCCGCGCGGCTTGATCGGCGAGCGTGTTACCGTGTCCAGCGGCGCGCGGCTCGACAATCGATAGTCCTGGCAAGATCGAAAAGAACCCCTCACCATCAGAACCAACAAACAACAGGGAAGACCAAGGAGACGAACTATGAAACCACGCACCCTTCTACTCACAGGTACCGTTGCGGCTGCTGCCCTCAGTTTCGGCGCCACAAGTGCCCAGGCACAGGACTGCACGATTCCGCTTGGCGCGGTTTTCCCGCTGACCGGCGCAAATGGTCCCATCGGCGAGCCGATTGCGGAGACCGCGCGCTGGGCCGTGGAGCAGATGAACGAAGCCGGCGGTGTCCATGGCTGTCAGGTCGAATATCTGCTGCGCGATACCCAAGGTCAATCCGCCGTCGGCGTCGATGCAGCGCGCAACCTGGTTGACGTTCAAGGCGTGCCCGCGCTTTTGGGCGCCATCTCCAGCGGTGTCAGCCTGCCGATCTTGACCTCTGTCACGGCACCCGCGCAGGTAACGCAGGTCTCTTGCTGCTCGTCCTCGCCCAGCTTTACCCAATTGGCGGAAACAGGTGAGAGCGGCGGCTTCTTCTTCCGCACGCTGCCGACTAGCCGTGCACAGGGCGTGGTGCTGGGCAACATTGCCAGCGAGGCCTACGCAACCGTTTCGGTCATCTACATCAACACCGATTACGGCGTGAACCTGGCCGACGAGTTCCAGGAAGCCTATGAGGCCTGGGGCGGCGAGGTGCTGGAATCCATCCCCTATAATCAGGAGCAGGCCAGCTACCGGCCCGAGGTTAATGCCGCCCTGGCGGCCGGGCCGGATGCGCTGGTCCTGATCGCGTTCCCGGTCGACGGCGCGACCATTCTGCGCGAGTGGATCTCCTTCGGTGGTCCGCAGGAATTCGTACTGTCCAACGCGCTTCGTTCCGACGACGTGCTGGAGGCTGTCGGTGCGCAATATCTCGAAGGCGCTCTAGGCGTTGATAACGCACAGGTCTCCGGCCCGTCGGTGGAGTCCTTCAACGCTGACTATCAGGCGGCATTCGATGCCGACCCGAACCGACCAGGCATCCACGTCAATTATGACGCAGCGGCGGTAACACTGCTTGCCATGGCTGCAGCCTCGGAGGTCACGGGACCGGAGATCCGCGACAATATCCGGGTGGTCACCGACCCGAACGGCGAGGAGGTTTTCCCGGGTGTCGAGGGCTTCACCCGCGCGCTCGAATTGATCGAGGCCGGTGAGCCGATCCGCTATGTCGGTGCGACAGGCCCGCTCAGCTTCGACGTCAATGGCGACGTTGCCGGTCCGGTACTGGTTTGGACCGTCACCGACGGCGCGTTGGCGCAAGACCACGTGATTGACGTTGCTGGTGTGAACGCGCTGTTTAGCGAACTAGAGCAGTAGAAGCTCTGTGGCGACCCCCGGGGCCCGCTAACCCCGGGGGGCTTTGCTTTAGAAATGCCTCAACCGGTGCGGCTAGGGGCAATCGTCCCAGCCCAGAACGTCATGGTCGAGCGTGACTTCATGGCGTCGTGCCCGGACGGCGCGTCAGTCCATTTCGCTCGCGCGGACATCGATCAATCAAAGCCGTTGCACGGTCAGCTAGCAGACATGATCGAAGCGGCTCCGAAAGCCGCGCGGGTCCTCGCTAAGGCTGATGTGCGCGCGATCTGTTTCGCTTGCACGAGCGCCAGTTTTCTCAATGGCCCCGGCAGGGATGAGGAGAGCGCCCGACAAATCACGCAGGCGTCGGGCGTGCCCGCGATCACGACCTCGACGGCGGTTTTGAATGCGCTTGCCGCGCTTGGGGTTGGCACGGTTGCGGTGGTCACGCCCTATGTCGACTGGGTTGTCGAGGCGGAGAAGGAATTCTTGGAGAAGGAAGGGTTTCGGGTCTGCGCGATCAGCGGCATGGGGCTGGAACGGGGCTCCAACATCAATGCCGTCGAACTCCAAGCAGTCATCGAAGCCACGATTGGCATTGACCGGCCGGAGGCTGGCGCGCTGTTCATCAGCTGTACCGATTTGGCAGCTATCGGCGCAATCGAGGATCTCGAGTCGCGATTGGGCAAGCCGGTGGTCACCAGCAATCAGGCCAGCCTCTGGGCGTTATGCCTCAAGGCCGATATCCCGCCGCCTGCCGGCTACGGACGCCTGATGGCTGTCGGTCCGTCCTTAAATGCGAACCAGTCATGACTGCGATCTTCCGCAACTACGATCGTTCGGCGCTTGAGGCCCAATTTCAACTGACCGGGGTTGACGATCTCAGTGCCCTTCAAGCCAGGCGCCAGCGCGCGTCCGACGAGGCGAATGACCGTTTTCGACCGCGCTCTGGCCTGGCCTATGGCGACCTGCCCGGCGAAACGTTGGACGTCTATTTGCCCGATGGTGCGGACGCCGCGCCGGTGCAGATCTACATCCATGGCGGCTTTTGGCGATCTTTGGACGCGGCGCTGTTTTCCTTCGTCGCCAACGGCTTTGTGCCTGCCGGTATTGTGACGGTGATTATCGACTACCCGCTGATCCCCGAAACCGACCTTGCCGGATGCGTCGCGTCCTGTTTTCGTGCGTTGTCATGGGTGCGGGGCAACATAGCCCGCTGTGGCGGCGATCCGGAGAACATCCATGTTTCCGGCAGTTCGGCTGGGGGCCATCTGGTCGCCGAACTTGCGCATCCGGGCAAATTGGCGGCAAACGGCCTCCCGCCCGATACGGTCAAGAGCGTCTGTGCCATCAGCGGGCTGTTCGAACTTGAGGCCGTGCGTCTGTCGTCTCAAAACGAGACCCTTCGGTTCGATGAGGCCACGGTCGATCAATTCAGTCCGCAGCGGCATCTTGTCTCTGGCTTCCCGCCCACGCTGGTAACCGTCGGTGGCTTGGAGACCGCCGAGTTTCTCGTTCAATCGGAAGACTATGCCTTGGGTCTTGGCGAGCACGGCAATCAAGCGGACTTACAAATCGTGCCCAATGCCAACCACCTCACGATCGTCCTTGATCACTTCGCCAAACCGGGCACCGTGTTGAATGGCAACGTGCTGGGAATGATGCGTACGGTCTGAGGTGACCCAGCATTGAGGTTTGGCCGCTTTTCGACTCGGGGCATGACAGGATAATCTAAGCCGATCAGCAGATAACGAGACGTTTGAAGCGTGGGCGCGCGGAAGTTCGCTTGCCTCGTTGCATCGATGAGCCCTTTGTTTACCGTCGGCCGAATGCGCCGGTTACAGGAGAGAATGGTCACAATGAAGAAGAGAAAAATCGGTCGGACGGAAATCGAGGTCGATGTTCTCGGTGTTGGCGGCGCGCCGTTTGCCGGCAACTATGTCGAATTGGACCGGTCCGATGCGGTCGGTGTCTTGGAGACTGCCAGGGCTGGCGGTGTCACTTACGTGGACACGGCGCCCTTTTACGGGTTCGGCCGCTCCGAACGGGTGGTTGGCGACATGCTGCGCGGCAAGCCATACGTGCTGTCCACGAAGGTTGGACGCCTGCTTGCGCCCGGTCCGGCCCCCGATCCAATGGAATACGGCATGATCGACCCGCTGCCGTTCCACCCGGTCTACGACTATTCCTACGATGCCATCATGCGCTCGTTTGAGGAGAGCCTGCAGCGTTTAGGGCTGGACCGGATCGATATCCTGCTGGCCCACGATATCGGAGAGTTTCAGCACGGCGAGGAGGAAAACGCCCGCCATTTTGGCGACCTAAAGCGGGACGGATATCAAGCGCTGCACGAGCTGCGGTCGTCAGGCCGTGTCGGTGCGATCGGGCTGGGCGTGAACGAGAAAGAGATCTGCCTTAGTGCTTTGGATATCGGCGACTGGGATGTCTTCCTGCTGGCCGGTCGCTACACCTTGCTGGAGCAGTCGCCGCTGGACGATCTCTTGCCGGCATGCCAGGCGGCGGGCACGTCGATTATCGTTGGCGGACCGTTCAATTCCGGCGTGTTGGCTGGTCGCGAGATGTGGAATTACGCCCAAGCACCCGACGATATCGTCGCGCGTGTGGCAAAGCTGAAGGAAGTTGCCGAAAAGCACGATGTGCCTCTTCCCGCGGCGGCATTGCAGTTCCCGCTGGCCCATCCGGTTGTGTCCAGCGTGATCCCGGGATCGCGCTCCGCCGCTGAATTCGAGGGCATCCTTGGTTGGGCGCGTCACGAAATCCCGCCCGCATTCTGGTCTGACCTTCAGGCGCAGGAACTGCTGCATCCGGACGCTCCGACACCGAAAGGCAATCCGTTCGTTTGACGTTTGACGGCTAGCCTCACGGCCGACCCCTGAATTGGAGAACCGGTGCGACAGGCTCTCAGCTGTTTGGCTCCACCGTCTATCGCAATGGCTTAGATGGCTTCTACCATTGCGCAGGCTTGATGCTAGACTTGCGGGCACCCACCGATTTGTCGCCTCAGATCCGCTGGTGCGATCGCTTCTCACCCAAAGGGCACATGATGGCAAACTGGATTCCCGGACGCGATACGCTTGGGCGGGGCTTCAACCCGCTGGAGGACACGTTCTCGCCAAGTCGCACGCCGATTTTCCGCTTCGATACGGTCCGCGAGAGCCGGGAGATCAACGGGGTCGCCTTCGATATCCCCGAGGGCGTCAACATCAATTCCGAACAGTCCAGCGCCATCTATACCAACATCGTCAAGCATTCGACGGTTGAGATGGAAGAGCACATCGCCGCTGAGGCCCACGTAAAGGGCAAGTACGGCCTTTTTGGCGGTCAGGTCGACGCCTATTACGACCACAGCACCAAGCGCTCGTCGGAATACGATCTGTCCTTACGCGAATTCGGTATGCGTCTGTGGGAGCTGGGGATGGATTTCAACGCGACGCCCCGCCCCGAAGTTATCGAAGCCATTAAGACATTTGCGGCGGAGGCAAAGCCCGATAGTGGAAAGGTTGATCGCTTCTTTTCCACGTTTGGCACCCACTATGTCAGCGCGGTAGCAGTGGGTGGGCGTTGTTCTATGTGCAGCTCGGTGTCCAAGTCGCTGAAGGCGACCGAGGAGGAAATCAAGGCCCAAGTCGAGTTGGAATATGGCGCCTACATAAACGCTTCGGGCGGCGTCGACCGTTCGAAAATGAAAAAGGAGTATGTAGAGAACCGGCAGGTCAAGATCTCTGTGTTCGGCGGTAATGTCGCGCTGGCCGGCAAGTTTCAATACGGCGATGGGCACTACAGCGAATGGCTCGACAGCGTGAACCGGGAGCCGGACGTCGTGAAGCAAACGCTTCAAGAAATATGGAACCTGCCTGGGCTCAACGCCGACGAAATCGCCAACCTGAAATGGGCCTTTGATGAGTACTGCGTGCGCAAGAGCCGTTATACGCTTTCAATGCCGCAAGGTGCTGTTGCCGGCGTCACGGCAACTGGCCGTGCTCCGCTGGACCCAAGACCGAGCCAATCCATCACGGTCGAGATGTGGTTGCGGCCTTCCCACGATGGCGGTTCGGAGGAAACCCTGTGCCAAATCGATCCGCTGCTCTTGCTGCGTCGCAAAAGGTCGACGCCGGTCTACAACAACTATGGAGCCTTCCATGGCGACAACAGGGCTGACGGCAAGAATGCGCCGTTGAAGCCCGGAAAGTGGGCCCATCTGGCCGTGACCGTCGGGGCTTCGCAACATGGCGATCAGAAGCACAACATCATCGACTTTTACTTCATGGGCATTCGCGCCCATCAAGGCAAAACCCGCATGACGGCCCATGATTGGCGCCAGATCTCCAGGATATGGATTGGCACCCGCAACCTGATCGATCCGGAGTTCGTGTTTCCGGGCGAGATTCAAGAGTTTCGCGTTTGGGGCCGGCGCAGATACGAAGCCCAGATCCGCGAAAACATGTTCCGCCGGCTGACCGGGAAAGAGCAGGACCTCGTGGTCTATTTGCCGTTGATCGATGGCGGGACAAGCCGGCACACAGCCGAAAGAACTGGCAAAGACATCACGGCAAATCTCGTCGGCGATGCGCGTTGGGCCCGAGCGGAGCAGCCATTTGAGCTTTCATTGGAGTCGTTGCGTAACCAGCCTGAATTGCTGGCGGCCGCGCCATCCGTGCCGAAAGATGAAGCCGCGACCTGGATAAAAACCGACTTGGTTGTTCAATAAAGAATTCCAGGGGAAGCCGGTCGCTCCCCCATTCTCGATAGAGGAATAGCAGTGAAGAAACGCCAACTTTTGACAGACGGCAAAATGGTATCCGAGATCGGGCTCGGCTGTATGAGCTTCGCCGGATTCTACGGGCCGACCGATGAGGCGGAAGCCCACAAGACATTGGCCGCCTGCCTCGATCTCGGGATCGACTTCCTGGACACGGCCAATGTCTACGGCATGGGCGTTTCGGAGCGCTTTATCGGGTCGTTCCTGAAGGGCGACGGTTCGAAGTTTACGATCGCCACCAAATGCGGCATCTGCCGAGATCCGGAAACCGGGCGTCGCTACTACGACAATTCGCTCGGGCATATGCGCCAGGAACTGGAAGGATCGCTGACCCGGCTCGGGCTAGATCACATCGACCTCTACTACATCCATAGGCGCGATCCTGAGGTTGAGATCGAAGAGGTCATGGAATCGCTTCTGGCGCTGAAGGCGGAAGGTAAAATCGGCGGCATCGGGTTTTCGGAAATCTCGCCCGCGTCTTTGCGACGCGCCTGCGCGGTAGGACCTGTCGATGCTGTGCAGAGCGAGTATTCGCTTTGGACCCGACTGCCGGACCTTGGCGTCATCCAGACCTGTGCTGAGCTTGGCGTCGCCTTTGTGCCGTTCTCGCCGGTTGGCCGCGGCATGTTCGGCGCGTCAACGCCGGACCCGAGCCGGTTTATTGAGAAAGATTTCCGCCGCAACAACCCGCGCTTCCAGGAGCCGCATTTCAGCTTCAATGCCAAGGCCTTCGAACCGTTCAAGGTCTTTGCCCAAGACCAGGGGACAAGCCCGATCACGTTGGCCATTGCCTGGTGCCTGGCGCGCGGCCAACATTTGATCCCGATCCCTGGCACGCGGACAGCCGCCCATCTAGCCGAATGCGCGGCTGGCAGCGACTTTGCGATGACCGACGATGTAATGGCCGAGATCGAGCGCATTTTGCCGGTCGGCTGGGCCCATGGCGACCGCTACACGCGCGAGCAATGGATTGGCCCGGAGGGTTATTGCTGATGCGTTGATGGTGATATCTGCGTCGACATGAAACGCGGGAGACGGATATGGAGCAAACCGTTACGGAAGGCCTCTCAGTTGGAATGCTGCTTTGCCGCCTGATGCTGGGGACGGCCGATTGCAGCGCAGCGATTTCGCAAACGATGCCGGCGGCAGAGCCCTGCGTTGGCCCGGTTCCGCGATACGAGTTGGTGATTGGCGGTCCGGAGATCGACGAAGAAGTTGCCCGGATGGTGCGGCAAAGGCTGGCGCGGCCGGATGTTTGCGAGGTGTCGCTGGATATTGAAGGCGGTGAGCTGGTGCTGCAGATCGGAACGATGGACGACCCGATGGTCCAGGTGGCCCCGATATTGCGACCGGGCGCGATTTCGCTACATGCGGTCGATTGGGAGTTCGCGCCAGGCCAGGCCTTGCCCGATGGGCTCGTCCAGATGTCGAGATTTGACGGTTCGCAAGATTTTGTCGTTGTCGAAGAGCCCTTGCTTGGAGACGCGGGGATCGAGAGCGCCTCGGCCGAGGAAAACTTTGGCGAGTGGGCTGTTTCCATCAGGTTCGATCCCAAATCGGCCGAATCCTTTGGCGACATTACGAGCGAAAATTTGGGCTTGGAACTGGCGATTGCAATCGATGATGTGATCCTGGCGGCACCACGCATCAACGAACCGATCCTTGGCGGCAGCGCCATGATCACCGGTGGTTTTGGCGAGGACGAAGCGCGCTATCTTGCGACGATCCTGGCGAACGGCCCGTTGCCTGCCGGATTATCGATCCTGTCGATCGAGGTGGCGCCGGACGGCAATCGTTAGGGTCGCCGACCGAGTTCGCTGAATGTCGCGCCAATTCCCCCGGATTCCGCTTCTCGGGTACGCCGATCGCCTGTCGGCCCGTCCCGGTGAGCAGGTCGCCTTTAAGGTATCGTCGGACGGCCCGGAGCCGTTCACGGCCAGGCTTACGAGGTCGATTTCGGCCGACCCCAATCCCGCGGGGCAGGGGATTGTCGAGCTACCCGTAGACGCTGATTTCGGCGCTGGATTTCCCTCGCGGCGCCAGCCTTTCAATCCGGGCTCCTACGCCGTCGTGGATAGGGGGCCGGTCGTCGACGGGTCATTCAGCCTGACCGTGACGATATGGCCGACCAAACCCAGCGGACGAGAACAGGCGATTATCTGTGCAGGAGGATTCGAGCTTCTGCTTGACCGATCGGGTTCGCCGGCCCTTCGCCATGGTGAGACGGGCATCGCCATGGGCGCGCCCGTCCTGGAACGCCATTGGTATGCGCTGGAGGTCACATACAACCCCGCGTCGGGACAAGCGACACTCGACCAGCGTTCGCTCGACATCTGGGCGCCGTCTGCCCGGCAGACGGCTGCGCTGCCCGGACTTGCCTTCGATTCTAACCAGCCGGTGATGATTGCTGCGGCGCTGCGCGACGGCTCGGCCGATCTGCATTTCAACGGCAAGATCGAAGCGCCGACCATCGTGTCGGACGGGGCGGTCGTGGCGCGGTGGGATTTCGAGCGCGATACCATGATGACCAAGATTCGGGACACCGGCCCGAACGGCCTCGACGGAGTCCTGGTCAATCACCCGGCCCGAGGGATGACCGGGGCCGCATGGGACGGATCCGAAATGTGCTGGCGGCACAAGCCCGAGCATTACGGCGCCATCCATTTTCACGAGGACGACATATACGATTTCGGTTGGGAGACCGACTTTACCTGGACCGTTCCCAACGATCTGCCGACCGGCATCTATGTCATGCGCCTAACGTGTGGCGACCATGAAGACGCCATTCCGATCTTTATCTGCCCACCGCAGGGTATGCGAACGGCCGACCTGGCGGTGCTGGTCTCAACCTTCACCTACACGGTCTACGGCAACCATGCCCGGGTCGATTTCGCGCCTTCATGGCGTAATCGGATCCGAGAATGGGACGCCTATCCCCACAATGCTGCGGATTACCCCGAACTGGGCTGCTCAACCTACAATTTCCACAGCGACGGTTCCGGCATTTGTCATGCCTCGCATTTACGGCCGCTGCTCACGTTGCGACCTGGCTATTTGACCTTTGGTTCTGGCGAGGGGTCGGGCCTGCGGCACTTTCAGGCCGACAGCCATTTGATCGCGTGGTTGCATCACCAAAACATCGATTATGACATCGTGACGGATCACGAGTTGCATGCACAAGGCCTGGACGCGTTGGCGGGCTACAAGGCGGTCACGACGGGCAGCCATCCCGAGTACTACACGCAAGAGACTCTCGACGCGCTGACCGGCTACCGCGACGATGGCGGCAAGCTCATATATCTCGGCGGCAATGGGTTTTACTGGCGCGTCGCGCGTCATGCGGACGAGCCGGGAATGATCGAGATCAGGCGCGCTGAAGGCGGCATCCGCGCCTGGGCGGCGGAGCCGGGCGAGTATTTCAACGCCTTCGACGGCGCCTATGGCGGGCTGTGGCGGCGCAACGGTCGGCCGCCGCAGGAGCTCACCGGCGTCGGCTTTTCTGCACAGGGCCAGTTTCATGGATCCTACTATCGTCGGCGGGCTGACAGTTATTCGCCGGACCTTGCCTGGATTTTCGACGGAATTGACGAGGAGGTCTTGGGCGATTTCGGTTTCAGTGGCGGTGGCGCAGCCGGCTACGAACTCGACCGCGTCGAACCGCGACTAGGCTCGCCGTCAAACATTCATATCCTCGCCAGTTCGGAAGGTCATGACGAGGGCTTCGTCCTGGTACCCGAAGAGCAACTGACACATCTTTCGACCTGGGCGTTGGAGCCGGCCGAATGTCTGGTGCGCGCCGATATGACCTATTTCGAGGTCCCGGGTGGCGGCGCCGTCTTCTCGACCGGATCGATCACCTTTTGCGGTGCGTTGCCCTGGAACGGTTTCGACAACAATGTCTCGCGCCTTGTGAAGAATGTGCTGACCCGGTTTCTTTCTGACGGCTGACAGGTTCGCCTCGAAACCGAGCTTGACCACAAGTTGCGCCTTTGGGGAGAACGCCCGATAGTGGCGGGGTCTCAAAAGAGGTCAGTCGATGTTGGGCGTTAACGAGCGAACCCGGCGCTGGTGGATTCTCGGCTCCGCGGCAGGTGTCTACGGGCTCGTTGTCCTGGACGAAACCATCGTCGGCGTGGCGCTGGTTGCCATCCGTGGTGACCTATCGATGTCGCTGCTTGCCTCCCACTGGGTGGTCAACGCCTACCTGCTCACATTTACCTGTTTTGTTGCTGTCGGCGGGCGGCTGGGGGACACGCTGGGTCATCGGACGTTTTTCGTCGTCGGTGCGGCTATCTTCGGCCTTTCGTCCCTTGCCGGAGGCTTTTCGCCCTGGGGTGAGTGGCTGATCGCAACGCGCGCTCTCCAAGGTGTGGGGGCCGCAATCATCTTTCCCGCCGCGTTGGCGATGGTAACCGACGCCTTTCCCCCTGGGCAGCGTGGCACCGCCGTTGGCATTCAAACCAACGTCGCTGCTGTCTTTCTTGCGTCAGGTCCGCTGTTGGGGGGACTGTTCACCGACTATCTGTCCTGGCGTTGGATCTTTTGGGCCAACCTACCGATCGTCGTGCTTGTCGCGCTCGCCGCCTTTGCGGCACAGCAACCCGCACCCAAATCCAAAAAAGATGCCAGTCCAGGCGACGCCCATGCTCTCGACTTTCGTGGCCTGATAACCCTCGTTGTCGGGCTTGGCGCGTTGGTTATCTCGCTGATGCAAGCTTCCATCTGGGGGTGGGATGCCTGGGCGACGCTCGCCCTGTTTGCGGCCGGGCTTCTAGCGATCGCAACGTTCGTCTTGGTGGAAATGCGGATACGCAGGCCTTTGATCCAAATCGCCTTGCTGGGCATTGGCGCGTTCACAGGCGGCAACCTGGCGTTCTTCATGCTTCAGTTCGGCAAGGTCACCGTCTTCGTTTTCGTTGCCCTTTATTTGCAGGAGGTGCGGCAGGTTAGGCCGGTGGATGCGGGAATCCTGCTGATGGTCTCCGTCGCCCCGACCCTGTTCATGGCATTCATGGCAGGTCGATTGTCGGATCGTTACGGCTCGCGCCTGCCTTTGCTTGCGGCCTTGTCGGTGAATGGCCTTGGCCTCGTTTGTATTGGCCTTGCAGCCAGCGTCGACAGTATTGCCCTGATCCTTGTGCCGATGATCTTTTGGGGCGCCACACTGCCTATGGTCTCCGTTCCGGCGCGGTTGGCACTCATGAACGCCGTACCGGCTGAGGAGCGGGGCCAGGCCGGTGGGGTCAACCTCACGATCCAGATGCTTGGCGGCACGGTCGGGGTCGCGATCTGCAGTGCCGTCCTGCTGGCGACCGGCGACTATCGTATGGTCTTTCTAATGGTCGGTGGGTTGACGCTCGCCACGATGGCGATCGTTTCGTTTATGGTGAGATGACCAGCAATCTCGTTGCTGCCGTCGGATTCACCTTGGTCCAGATTCAGCTCGGGTAACGAGCGCAGCGCAGTCGTTTATTTGTATGTTGCCCTAGACTTCCCGTACTGAGAAATAGCTCTAAGGGTGTAAATTGAGGCAACTAATGACTCCCGCTAGACTTGCTGCATGAATCTGAAGACGCTCGATTTGAACTTGTTGAAGGTGTTCGAGGCCCTCGCCAGCGAACGCAATGTGACGCGTGCAGGAGAGCGAATCGGCCTGACCCAGTCTTCGGTCAGCAATGCGCTCAACCGGATGCGGCAGCTTTTCGGCGACGAACTGTTCGTCCGCACACCGGGCGGCATGATGCCGACGCAACGGGCGCTACAGTTGGAAGCGCCGATTAGGGATTCGTTGAACGAGCTGCGGCAGGCAATCGCCGACCCAATCAGCTTCGACCCGTCGACGGCGAGCGGAACGGTGCGCATTTCGACCTCCGACATTGTCGTGATGGCGATCATGTCCGGGCTTTTGCGAGTTGTTGCCGAGGAGGCGCCCAACGTCGATTTGCGGTTCATCGCCTTGGATAAGCGCACCTTGACCAGCGATCTTGATCAAGATCGCCTCGACTTGGCCATGACCGCGTTCTTTGAACAGCCGGCGCGCCTGTTCACCCGCCCGCTCCTGCGCGAGCGCTTCATCTGTATTGCGCGGGATGGCCACCCGGCCTTTGAAAACGGCCTCAGTCTTGAGAGATATGTTGCCTATCCACACGCCTTGGTGACCTTCAAGGCGGATGCTAAGGGCAGGATTGATTTACAATTGGCAGAAATGGGTCTTACCAGGCGCGTTGCGATCACCGTCGGTCACTTCTCGCTGCTTCCCTACATACTGTCGGAAACCGACTATCTGGCCACGATACCGTTATCCGCCGCATCGGGCCTCACCCAGTCAGGCGCCTTCGTGACCAGACCCCTTCCCTTCGAATTGCCCGACTGGACGATCGACATGTTTTGGTCCCGACGCGCTGATCGGGACCCGCTTCAGTCTTGGGCGCGGGACAAGATCCTTGAATTGGCCCCGGATGGTGTCAGCACCGCCGACCGGCCGCCATTGAACCCTTGGTGGGATGATCCGCGCGACCTATGAGATCTTATCGAATATCGTCAGGTCGAGATCGGGCATGCCACCCAGCCATATCGCGTGATCCCTATGGTCGGCGAGGTGGTCGCCGGTTTCAGGGTGAATGAAGATGATGAGACCGTCTCGGTTAAGCGATAGCCAGGGAATCAGTTCACCGAACTGCTCTGGGGGGAAGGCGAGTTGGCAGCTCCACATCGGGTGGGGGCCGACAGGCCGTTCGTGCATCCGGCCCATGGTCACGCCGAAATCATCACGCGCTCTCTCGCATAAGACACGAGCCTGCGGCATGGTCTCGTCGGTGTAATAGACATGGGCATGGAAATGGGTGATCTCAGGCAACGCGGCGTGCTCCCTTATTTGGCCGATCTCGCTGGTCGGAAACGAGGCTATAGGCATTTGTCTTTGTTGGGCAGATCAAACATGATCGGCGCCCAATAACGAACGCATTGGATTGATAGCACTTCGTTCCCAATCGACTGGTGCAAAACACGCACTTTCCTCAATTCTCAAACTTAGCAAGACAAAGAGCATGACCGCATTTCGTCGTCTTTTGACCTTCATCGTCCTCGTAATCGCGGTTCCGGCCGTTGCCCAAGATGCGCGGACCGAGCGTGTCCGGTTCGACGCTGGTGCCGAGGTGGCGACATTTCACGACACTATCATTGGTGAGGAAACGGTTTCGTATCAGGTCGAAGGGACAGCGGATCAACTGATGGTCGTTCTGCTCAATCCGTCAAATGCCTCGACCTACTTCAACATCTATGCGCCAGGGTCGGGGCCGGGTGATGAGGCGCTTTATGCGGGTGCTGTCGATGGTACGGCTTATCAGGGAACGCTGGCCGTGTCCGGCGACTACACGGTTGAAGTTTTCCTGATGCGCAATGCGGCTCGCCGTGGCGATCGGACCGACTATCGCCTGGATATTGGTCTCAGCGGCGGCGCAGAAGAAGAACAGACAGCTTCGACCGATTTTGCCGATGGGCTGGCGGGCGGACCGGATTTTTGGGAGGTCGATGTTTCCGGCACCTTGAACATCCGCAGCGAACCGTCGACGGATGCTTCGATCATCGTCGCTGTACCCGGCGGTACTGTCCTGCGCAACCTAGGCTGCCAAGAGGCCGGGGGGCGGACCTGGTGCGAAGTCGCCGAGCCTGACGCTGGCGGCGTGCGCGGTTGGACGGCCGGCGATTTCCTTGTCGAAAGCGCTTACGTTGAAACCGAGCAGACGGACGCCCTGGTAGCCGGTACGTCTTACAATGCCACGGGAACGATCCTGTGCGCCCCTTCGCGAGATGCACCGTCGGCCGACTGCGAATTCGGCGTGATCAGAACTGGGAACGGATCGGGCACCGTCGATGTGCAATTGCCAGGCGGTGGCGTGCGTACGATCACGTTTGACAATGGCGAGGCGGTCTCATCGGACGCAGACGCCGATCTCAGCTTCGGCCGCAACGGCGACACGATGATCATCAATATCGGCGAAGAGCATTACGAAATGCCGGACGCGGTGATCTTCGGCGGCTGACGGTCTCGGTCCCACGATCCGAGACAAGGCGAAGATAGCCAGGCGAGGAGGCTTATTCATCATGCCGCGGAGTAGTGCGAGATTTTCGACTGCCATCTTACTGGCCCTTGGCTTGATCGTAGCGACGGCCATCATGCCGGCATCAACGGAGGCACAAATGACGGAAGACGAACGAGAAGTTAGGGCGGCGGTAGACCAGTGGTTCGTGGTCCTTAACGCCATGTTGAACGGCGACCCTGAACCGTTTGCCGACCTCTATTCCCACGCCGATGACGCCATGTATATGGGCGCGGAAGGCACCTATCGAATTGGCTGGGATGCCATCTATAGCGACTGGACCGCCCAGGCAGCGGCCAGTTCAGGCGGCACGGTCGAGGGCATCGACATTCACATCGTCGTCAATGGCGACACGGCGATGGCCTCTCACATCACCACCGGGCCGGTTCGCACGCCGGAAGGTACCGAAGACCAAAACTATGTCCGCGAGACCAGCGTCCTTCGTCGCGAAAACGGCCAGTGGCGGATCATCGGCCACCACGCCGATGTCCTGGAGTATTGGGAGGAAGCGTTCAGTGACAGCGGCAACTGAGCGGCTACGTGCGTCGCCACTAGGATGGGTTATTGCCGCCGTTCGTAGATGTCTCGGAAGACCAGGGCGAACTCTCCGCTTTCGAATTGGATGATTTCCAGCCTGTTGTCGTCTAGGACTTGGCCGAACATGTAGCCAGTGTCCGGATGTTCGGCGATGACGAAGGACGCGCCGCTGCCGGTGAAGACACCGACGATCGTCTCTTCGGCCTCATTGGTATGTCCGGTACCGTCGTGTAGATGATCTTCCTCAAGGTCAGGGATCGACCAGCGGAAATGGCCGATGAAGGCATATCCATCCTGTTCGGTGATCTCTAAATGGACAATGTGTTCCTGATCTTCCCAGAGCCCTTCATAGGTGGCGCCGCTGGTCTCAACCGAATCCCAGTAACCGACAATGTTGGGCACCGTGCTTTGGGCAATGGCGCCTGTTGCCGCAAACGTAAACGCAGCGAATGCGGTGGCCGCGGCGATGATCAGAGTCTTCATCGATTCTCCAGATGGACGTAGCGGGTGCGTTTCGTTTTGGCGGGTCAATTGAAACCGCGATGTTTATTCGTCTGACAGAGACATCAGAAAGGCCAGTAGGTTTGCGCGGTCGTCCGGGTCGCGAATCCCGCGAAATATCATGCTGGTCCCGGGCATTGATGCCATCGGGTTTTCGAAATAGTCGTTCAACGCCGCAATGTCCCAGACGCCGGACGTTTCGGCAAAGGCATTGAGCGAAGCGGAATAGGGGTATCCGTCAACGGAAGCGACCGGACGGCCGACGATGCGCCAAAGATGCGGGCCATTCAGGCTCGGCCCGTCCGCCTCAAGCGAATGGCAGGCGACACACATGCGATAGGTTTGCTCGCCCGCTGCAATATTTGCATCCGTAACTTGGCTTAGAACGGTGCCGTCTTCTCCGGCACTGGTGGTTGGCGCGACGGTAGAGCCAGCGGCCGGCTCAGGTTCGACCAAGCATGCCTCGCCGTCATACCCGCCCCAGCCGCTGTCTTCAAGCCAGTAGCCGACCATGTCGCCGGCATGGTTCCAATCCTCCGGACCCTCGGCGCGGACGTAGTCGACGAATTGGGGAACGATCTCATCCACGCCGGCGTGCTCTGGGACGCAGATCACGAACCCGCCATAGCTGGCGCCATACAGAAAGCCGTTGTAAAGGCCCATGACCAGTGCCGCGCAGGGTTCGCTCTCTTCGAACGTCGCTGCATCCGATCCATCGCCGCAAACATCGATCACCGTCTGCCCAGTCACAAAGACGGAACTGACCAGATGAAGGGCATTTCCTGCGGCTTCGATCGTGCCGTCCTGGCCGGCCACCGATCCTTGGGCAAATGACGGTGTTGAAGCCAACAGCGCGATCAGACCGAGGGCCTGTGGAGACCTCATCAATCGAAAACTCATAAGCTTGCCGCTCCCGCGCCGGTAGCCAGGGCCTGAATACGGTTCAAGACAATCGCAAACGCAAATTGCGCTCAAGCGAAATCAATAGTCGGGGGTTGTCGGTGACCCGCTGTCCGACTTCCGGGACTTGCAAGTAGCGCGGCGCCTATGTCGAGAGCGGTGATTTCGCGAGCCAGCGAACCGCGCTATCCTAGGGCGAGGTCGTAGGCTGGCAATGGAGCGATGAAATGACGTCGATACGCATTCTCTTTGGCGCGGTTTTAGCCTTGGTGCTGCTCGCCAATACCGGGGGAATCCGCGCAGAGCCGACGCTGCAGACCCAGTTACGCGGCCAAAGTGGGGCCGAACAATCGGTTCGCCCGACGGCAGCGGGGTCGATGGCGCTTGCCCAGGCTGACAGTAACGCGGGGCCTGAGATTTCCTGGCAGTATCAGGTCGAGATCGTCTCGGGCAAGTTGGACGATCTGCACGCCCTGATCGCGGAAATGGCGGCGCATGCCGAAGCCAATGAGCCGGGCACGCTGACCTATCATTGGACGATCAGCGAGGACGGAACGATCGGCCATATCCAAGAACGCTACGCCGACGCCGAAGCCGCGCTCGCCCATCTGGCGTCCTACAACAGCCAGTTTGCCGACAGGCTGGCGCCCCTCGTTTCGTCTGCCACGATGTTCGTGAACGGGGACCCGGGTGCCGAGGTTCGCCAACAGATCGCTGGCGCCAACCCGATCTATATGCAGGACGCAGGCGGCTTCGTACGCGGTTCGGATGGGGACTGATTGGCAGCGTCTTTGAGGACGCTCATAAGAAATCAAATCCGAGTTGCTTGAGCTGTTGGCGCAATTCGTTGCGCAATGCCGGATAGAATTTCTTGTCCATGTCGTGAGTCCAGGAATCTGGTGTCGTTGGTTTTCCGATGCGGCCATAATGGGCGGCCAACGCCTGATCGTAGGCGTCGAGCGCTGCGTCGGGATCAACTCCATCGGCCTGATCGCCGTAGCGTTCGCGATGGACGACGCTCTCGAACGCCATGCGCGGCTTCTGCGGGGCCACATGGCCGGGCCAGCCCAGGCATAGGCCGAAAACGCAATAGACATGGCGCGGTAGCCCCAAGATTTCAGCCGTTCGCACGGCGTCGTTGCGCACCCCGCCGATCATAACGCCCGAGAGCCCCAAGGATCGCGCGCACAAATAGGCTGACATACCGACGAGCGAGGCATCGATGCTTGAGACCAGGCAGGTTTCAAGATTGCTGCCTTCGATCGAATGGCCGTGCCGCCGAAGGGCCCCGTCGATGCGGGTGAGGTCGGCGCAAAAGGCCAAAAACACGGGTGTCTCCTTGACATGACCCTGATTCCCGGTCGCCACCGAAAGCTGGTCCTTCGTCGCCTGATTGCGCACGACGATGACACTGTAGGCTTGGATATTGGACGATGTCGGCGCCCGAAAGGCCGCCTTCAGGACGGTATCGATGAGCGCGTCATCGACGGGCCGTTCACTGAAATCGCGAACGCTGACACGGCGTGCCAGATCCTCGATCAAGGGGCTGGTCTGTTGGGTATCGTTTGTTTGGGGATCGATCTGCATCGTCACATTAGTCTCGGGGCTGCGGTCCAGTTTGGGGAGAGGATGGTTTTCGGTGGCCGTGGGCGAAGTGAAGCTTCTTACGGGCCGGTTAACCTAGTCCACCATCAACGGCGTTTCCTGAAACAGGCGTTGCCGCCAGGTTCCGTCTTGCCTTAACCAGATTTCGGTAGTGAAAACGTCTTCCGATAACGGGCTGCCATCGTAGCTTCCTTGATAGCTGTTCCGATACGTGACCATCGCGACGTCCGGACCGAGGGCGACCGCCGTCGGCTGCGTCCGGGCGACTTCGGTGACGATCAGGCCGTCCAGAACATCAAACTGGTCTTCGATCGACATTGGCCCACCATAGAAGACCGTTACCGCCAGGTGGTCGTCGGTAGTCATGGCTTCAATCGTGGCGATGTCATGGTCAACGAAAGCTTGGTCAAGCGTAGCGCTCGCCTCACTGAGCGCGGTACCAAGATCGTCGTCGGCGACAGCTAAATGACTGAGCGCCAGCCAGATGGTGGCAAATAGGATCGGCACCCTCCGTAAACCTGGTGTCACGGTATCCCTCCAATGCAGTGCGGTACGCTGCAGGCGACCGTCCGGTTTCCGTCCAATGGTCAAACTCCCCCAGCCTCACGCCGGGAAAAGAGCTGCTACCGAGTACAATTTTGCGGATCGGCGTCTGTTCAAGGCCGGCTGTCTATGACGCTCTGGCTTGCCATCGACGAAAATGCCGCTCACTCTGCTAAGGGTATCGTGGCTACTGAGGGGTCGTCCATGCCATATCGATTGAACCGAGGCGCCTTGACGTGTGCCGCCGCTGCTGTCCTTGTGACCTTTGGTACAGGTCACGGGCCGGCAACCGGCCAACTCAATACCATCAACATGCCCGTCTATGACGACGCGATCATGAGTTGCGTCGACCCTGAGATCATTCAGGCGCGAGTCGTCGTCGATGTCCTTTCCGATCAATTGGTCGATGCCGAACTGCAACTTGCGATGCATGCGGCAAACCGTGCCGAGGCCTTGCGCCGCGCGGGTACCGACCAAGGCTACATTGAACAGATGGACGCCGCGATCGCTGAAGACCGCTCGCGCCTTTCGTTTCTGACGG
>JBCCER010000018.1:0-39437 GCA_039030175.1 Pseudomonadota bacterium | reverse complement strand
GGAACGGCAAGGCGTTTCCACCGAGGACGTCACTAACGCGCTGTTCACCACACTGAATGGCCAGCAAATCACGAGCCTGCGTGAAAGCGAGTTTGAGATTCCCGTAGTCGTGCAATCTGGCGAGGCGTCCAGCGAAGGCCTAGCGGCGATTGCGTCGGTGGAAGTCTGGTCGTCCAGCGGCAATCGATTTGTCCAGCTTGCGGAGATTGCCGATGTCACCACAATGTGGGAGTTCCCGCTGATCAATCGGCGGAACCTCCAGAGGACCTTCACTGTCGAGGGTAGATCCTCGGTCATTAGTTCAGCCGATCTGCTGCAGATCCTGCAGCCGACGCTTGACTCGCTCGAATTGCCGCCCGGCGCCCGGTATGAGATTGCTGGCGAACCCCACCAACAGGCCCAGGCCAATCAGCGTCTGTTTGCCAATTTGCCGCTTGCCTTGGGTGTCATGGCCCTACTGGTGATCGGCCAGTTCAACTCGATCAGGCGGGGCGGTATCATATTGATGACTATCCCTCTGGTCATCATCGGCGGTGTGGTTGGGCTGATCGTTCTCGATGCGAAGTTTGGCTTCATGGCGATTTTGGGCTTCGTCAGTCTGGGCGGCATCATTCTCAACCACTCGATCATCCTGATCGACCGCATCTCGATCTTGGAAAAAGATGGCCGGCCTAAGCGCGATGCCATCATGTTGGCCGCCTTGTCGCGGCTGAGACCGATCTTGATGACCGCATTGGCCACGGGCCTTGGCATCGTTCCGCTCATTCTGTTCGGCGGCCCGCTTTTCTACGGCATGGCATCGACAATTGCCTTCGGCGTGCTGTTGGGCACGGTGTTGACGTTGGGGCTGATGCCTGTGCTCTACAGTCTCTTCATCCCGCAGCAGCCCAAGCCGGCCGAAACGTCGGAGCCAGCGGAGAGTGCGGCATAATAGTCACAGTTTGGCGCATTAATCACATTTGTCTCGTCACGCCGCGATGCGGCCCCAATTCGCAGGTTTTCTGATTCGCGTGAATAGGAACCGTTGAGAGCTAGTCGGGTCTGCGTTGCCGAGAAACCTAGTGAGTATCGCCTTCTGGCTGGTGGCGATTTGCCTGATAGCAACGGCCTTTCTGCCGGAGCTCGCGGATCGATCATGGCTGTTCGACCTGGCCAGCAACCTGCGCCTGCCGATCATAATCGCGGCGGCAATCCTTGCGATTGCGGCTTTGTCGACCCGACGCTATCTGATCATGCTCGTGGCAATCGGGTCGACGGTTCCGCATCTCATGGCCATGACCGTGCATTGGCCCGAGCCGCAGCCACAAGGCGGTCGCCCGATATCGGTGGGGACTGCAAATCTCTTGTGGAACCATGAGGATCCCGCGAATGCGGTCGCTCTCTTGTCCGATCTCAATCTAGACCTGCTAGTCGTCCAGGAAAAATCCACGCAGTGGAACACCCATCTGCGCCCGTTGCGCGAACGCTATCAGTTTACGGTTCCGGGCTCACCGGCCTTTTCTCACGATGTGATGGTGTTCAGCCGCTGGCCGGTCGTGTCCGTAACTCCCCTTGCGCCGGGTAGCACCTATCGTTCGGGAATGATCGTGGAACTGGTGATCGATGATCATACGCTAACGGTCATAGGCGTACACGCGCCGACCCCAACCAGCGCACGGTTGACCGACCGGCGGGACGCCTTTCTCAACCGAATTGCCGAAGAAGTGCAAGCACGCCGGGGCAATCATGTTCTGGTCGTCGGCGACTTCAATGCTACCCCCTATGCGCCCAGCTTCCAGATCCTGGCTGAAGCAGGTCTATCCGCAGACGCGTCATCGGGCACGCCGATCGCCACCTGGCCGACATGGCTGCCGCTGGTCGGCCTGCCAATCGACCATGTCTTGGGCAACGACCGTATCGCAATCGGCACCGTCGAGACGGGCCCTGATATCGGAAGCGACCATTATCCCCTGATCGCCCATGTCAGGTTGCTCGATTAGCGTGTTGATAGCCGGGTGACCCGGGCTTGACCCTATGGATTGCGCACGAGAATTTCCGTAACGGCGTGATCGGAACCTTTGCGCAGGATGAGACGAGCCCTCTGACGCGTCGGAAGTATGTTCTCATGCAGATTCTTTAAGTTGATACGGGTCCAAAGATCATCTGCGGTTTGAATTGCAGCCTCTCGGCGAAGCCCCGCATAGTGATGAAAGTAGGAGTTCGGCTGGGCGAACACGCGATCGCGCAGGGCAAGAAACCGGTCGATGTACCAGCGTTTGATGAACTCGGTATCGGCATCGAGATAGATCGAGAAATCAAAAAAGTCAGAGACGTAGAGCTGCGGTTCGCCACTGTCCAGCTTGCCGGTCTGCAGCACATTCAGCCCCTCCAAGATCAGCACATCGGGCAGATCGACCGTGATATGGCGGCCAGGCTCGATATCGTAAGCGAGGTGCGAATAGACCGGTGCGGTAACCTCACCTCGGCCGGCTTTGATCGCGGTCAAGAACTCGAGTAACCCGTGCCGGTCATAGCTTTCAGGAAAGCCCTTTCGGTGCATCAGGCCTCGAGCTTTCAACGTCGCGTTTGGATAAAGAAACCCGTCGGTCGTCACGAGGTCGACCCTTGAATGGTCGGGATAGCGAGACAGTAATGTTTGGAGAATTCGCGCCGTTCGGCTTTTGCCGGCCGCGACGCTGCCGCCCAACCCCAAAATGAAGGGCGCGCCGGTTCCGGGCCGGTCCAAGAACGCCGCGATACGTCCGTTCAATTCTCGCGCCGCAACAATGTGAAGATGAAGAAAGCGGGCTAAAGGTAGGTAAACCCGCTCGACCTCGCGCAGGGTGGTCTCTTCGCCAAGGCTTGTCGTGTGCTCGAACTCCTCCGTCGTCAGCATGGTCGGCAAGTCTGCGTTCAGCGCACTCCATTCACCTGCGGAAAAATGCCGGTAAGGAGACGCTCTTTGCTTTGTCGAGGTCATCGGACCGCTGAGAGTAGTGAGACTGGGCGAAGACTCAATGCTTCGCGGCATGGCTTCGGGGCGGCGGGAGATACTGACGGGCGATTGCTAGGCAGGCCAGCTCAACAATGGTCCGGCAATTTCCGCACAAGTCGGATGATACAAAAAAGTTCAAGATCCACTGTCGGGAACTTCCGAGCGACGGCGTCTTCATAAGTGTCGAGAAACCAAAGTGCACTTAGACGGAGAGAAACCCCATGAAATCCTTACGCACCTGCCTTTTGGCCCTTGTCCTTGTCATGACTGGAGTTGCCGATGCTGGCGCGCAGAATGCGGATGCCGGCCTGTCAGCCCAGATAGAGACCAGCCGAGCCTTCTTTGATCGACTGAACGAAGGCGATATTCAGGGCTGGCTCGCGACAATGGCAACGGATGTCGTAACCCATGAGCCAGTCGGAACACCGCCGAACATCGGCCATGACGGCGTCATTGCCTGGGCCATGCGCAATCAGGAGATGGGCTTTCAATCGGTTGCGGTAGAAGTCCATGACATACATACGGTCCCCGGTGAAACGGCGGTGGACTGGACGACCCATTTCGTGCTGCCGAACGGTGACGACGTCGCACTTGATGGCGTCGATATCCACCGTTTCGACGATGACGGGACTATCGTCGAGGTCCGAGCCTACTTCGACCCGACACCTCTCTTGCGTTTAATGGAGCAATAAGGCACGTCACGCTAGGCCGGACCCGCGCAATCATGGCGACCCCGGCAGGATTCGAACCTGCGACCTACAGATTAGGAATCTGCCGCTCTATCCTGCTGAGCTACGGGGCCGTTGGTGGGGAAACTAGCGGCAAAACTGGGGCTGGTCCAGATGGCCGCGCTTGCTCGCTCGGCTGGCTTCGTGCACGGTGACTGCTCGTCTTCGCAAAGCAAGCGCAGGTTCGTCTTGAGCGTCTATTCCGCCGATGAAACCGGAGGTGAGACACAGGGCTCCGACCGACCCGTCGGCTTTGGCAGCCGGATCGCGGCTGAAATGTTGGCGGCATTACTGGTGGTTCACCTGGTCTTCCTGATCTTCATCAGCCAGGAGTCACCGGTTCTGTTCAATGTCATCATTCTGCTGCACGGTTCTTTGCCGGCCGAACTGCATGAGACGCTGGCGATCGTTGGAGGCAGCATTATCGATGGCCCTTCAGCGACTGTGGAGCGCTTAGCGATCGGCCTGGCATACGCCGTGATCTGGCTGGGGCTTGTGATCTGGCTATCGCGACGTGGCGGATGGCTGGTGCCGATCCTCGTCCTTGCGGTAGCGGGGTGGGAGGTTTATTGGCGGGTCAGAGTACTGCAACTGGCACCCGAGGGCTTCCTGCTGCGCCAGTCGCCTGTCCTGTTCGGATTGTTGTGCGCCGGGGTCGCTGCTTTAGCCGGGCTGATCGGCTTGGTGTCGGCCGTTCGGCGCTATCGCTGACAAGAATTGCGCTGTTGCGCCTTCAGGCGATAATGACTTCCAGGCCCTGCTTGCGCAATTGCCGTACGGCGTCCGGGGGAGCGTCAGCGTCGGTGATCAGCAGATCGGCATCCAACAGCTCGGCGACCTTCGCGGTGGCGACATGCATCAGTTTGGTATGGTCGGCAATGAAGACCGTGCGAGCGGCCGCCTTAATCATCGACTGTTTGATTTCGGCCTCGGGCAGATTGGTATTGGTAAATCCTTTGATTGGGTCGACACCGCTGCAGCCGAGAAAGGCAAGATCGGTGTTGATATGGCCCATCATAAGATTGCCGAACGGCGCCACCAGCGAATGCTGCTGAGGCCTCAACGTACCTCCGGTTACGACGACCGTGACACCGGGGTGATCCTCTAAGATCAAAGCGATATTGAGCGAGTTGGTGACCGCTACGACATCGACTAAGCTTTGCGGCAACGCCTTGGCGAGTTCTGTGGTGGTCGACCCAACATCCAAGATCACGGTCTCTCCATCCCGGATCAGGCTTGTTGCCTTCATCGCGATCGCGCGCTTGGCGCTGGAATTGTCTTGGCTGGTTAGTTCCAGCGGCAACTCGTACCGGCGCGGCCGCATGGGTACGGCACCGCCCCTGGTTCGCCGCAGCACTGATTGACTTTCCAGGAAATCGAGATCTGCCCGGATCGTCACCGACGATACGTCGAGCATTTCGGCCAAGTCCGAGACGCGCACATTGCCGCGTCGATGTAAGGCGTCGACAATTGATTGATGACGGAGCGTGGCTTGGAGTGAAGGCATCCGATGTGCGTGCTTGTTGAAGCTTGTTTTTCTCGCCAAAACGCAAATTTTACAAAGACAAATTAGCCGGTAACGGTAATCAAACGCAAGCTAGGAGATGCTTGGCCATGAAAATCGGAATCGTGGGCGCTGGCATGGTTGGTAGCACGACGGCCTTTGCCTTGGTGCTCAACCGTATAGGACGAGAGATCGTTCTGGTCGATAACGACGCCAAGCGCGCTGCCGCCGAAGCCGAAGATATCGTTCACGCCGCCCCTTTTGCGCATGCCATGACGGTGCGATCCGGCGGGTTTGCCGATCTCGACGGAGCCGCGATCGTGGTTTTGGCCGCCGGAGTGAGCCAACAACCGGGAGAGACCAGGATTGAGTTGCTCGGTCGCAACGTGGCAGTGTTTCGCGCGATCATTCCCTCAGTGCTTGAGGTGACACCTGATGCGATCTTGCTGATTGCCACCAACCCGGTTGATATCATGACCCAGGTAGCGACGCGGATTGCCGGTCTGTCGCCGAACCGGGTGATCGGATCGGGGACGATTCTCGACACCGCCCGTTTCCGGGTTCTGCTTGGACAGCATCTGGATGTCTCAGCGAAATCCATTCATGCCCATGTGCTTGGCGAACATGGCGACAGCGAAGTTCTGCACTGGTCGGGTGCGCTGGCGGGCACGATGCCGATCGACCAGTTCGCCGATCAAATCGGCCGGCCCCTAACCTCTCAGGTCCGGGCTGAGATCAAAGACGGTGTGCGCCTGGCGGCCTATCGTATTATTGAGGGCAAGGGCGCGACCTATTATGGCATCGGCGCCGGATTGTCGCTGATCATACGAGCGATTCTAGGCGATGAGCGGCGGCTGCTGACGGTTTCCATAGTATCGCCGCAGTCCGAGGGGCTGGGCGATGTGGCGATGTCACTGCCGCGCGTGGTCGGCCGAGGCGGCGTTACTCAGTCGCTGAGTCCCGATCTGACGGATGCGGAGGAGGAGGCTCTAACCCACAGTGCGACGGTGCTGAAGCAGGCTCTGGACAGTTTGCAGGCACAATAGGCGGCCTAGTCTCCGGCCTCAGGCGTATCCACCTTTAGTGCGCCGCGGGGCCTCAGCAGGGCGAAAAGCAAGACCGCCGCCACCGCTACACAGGCCACCGGGATAGCCAGTGACAGAACGTGACCGTTATAAGCCAGCTGCGCCGTGAGGCTTCCTAAACCGCCGATGCTCATAGTCAACATGCCAAACAAGGCGGCGACCGTGCCCGTGGCGCTCGCATCGACAGACAGGGCGAGCATGATCAGCGGGGCCATGCACGAGCCGATGCCAAGGGCATAGAGGGCCAATGGTCCCACAATCGCCCAAACGCTGGTCGACCCAGCCAAGGCAAACACAAGCATGGATAGCGCACCGACCGTCACCGTGACGAAGCCAACGAGAATCAGTCGACCGAAGCCGAGCCTATCAATCAACCGGCTGCTGGCCATCAACCCGCCGAGATAGGCCACTACGACGATTGCCTGCATTTGGCTGAACTCGCGAGGGCTGAGACCTGCATCGCGCAGCAGGAAAGAGCCAACCGTGTAATAGGCCATCAAGCCGGCGAAGGCACAGCCGCCGGGCAGGACATAGCCGATGAAGCGCCGCATGGTCAGCAGCCGTACGAAGGTTGTCACCAACGGGCCTGCCCGAAGCGCGTCACGGTTCTTTCGTCGGTTGCTCTCCGGAAGTACGAAATAGAGCCCGAGGAGGGCTGCACCTGCCAGGATCGCGACGATCCAGAAGGTCCATCGCCAGCCTGCGAGCAACAGGATCTCCGCGCCGATGATCGGACCCAGCGCCAGCGAAAGGCCCTCGGCCATGGAGATGTAGGCCAGCAATTTTGCGCCGCGCTTTGGCTCATAGAGTTCGCGCAAAGTGGCTCTACAGGTCACGGTCAGTGAGCCAATGGTCAAACCCTGCAAAAATCGCGCGATGATCAGCAACTCGATCGTCGGTGCAATTGCGCACAAGACTGTCGCTCCGACAAACCCGGCCCCACCCAACAGCATCACTGGACGGCGGCCATAGCGGTCCGACAGAGGGCCATAAAGAAGCTGGCTGAACGCGAATCCGACCAGATACACTGTCATCGTCAGCTGGACTTGGCCGGGGCTGGTATGCAGAACCCGCTGTAATGTCGGCATCGCGGGTAGGTACATATCCATCGTGAGCAGCGAGGCCAGCGCATACATCACGATCATAAAAGGCAAAATAGCGGGCGGTTTGGGCACAGCGAATCCGGGTGGTACGACACAACGCCCGGCCCGCCGGCTTCCAGCCGATCCGTTCGAACGTGACGCCCATACACCCCAGCGGGTTCCGTGGGTCAAGGGTCGTTATCGACAGCAGACGCTTTAGCGAGGAAGCATTGCCCTTTGTTGTCTTCTGGTAACGTCCTTGGGGCAATGGTATCTCAGCGCGTATGACAAACAGCCCTACAACAGATGATCCGCTTACTGCGACGTTAGATCCAACCGATCCGGGTGCCTATCCATTGTGGTCGGCCGAGCAGGTTCGCTATTCCGACCAAGATCCGTTAGGCCACGTTAACAACAACGCCTATGGCATCTATTTCGAAACCGCCCGATTGGATTTCTTCATGGCGGCGAATTTGCGTCATGGCAGCATGGCCGATGCGGCTGGCGTCGTGCGCCGTCTTGATATGGAGTTTCTGCGCGAACTGACCTGGCCGTCGGCACTTCGCATTGGAACGCGGCTGGTTGGACTAGGATCGAGTTCGTTCTCGTACCGGCAAGGCTTGTTTGTCGGCGATATATGCCATGCGCTTGCCTATACGGTCAGCGTCGGCTTCGACTTGAAAACGCGATCCAAAATCGTTCTTACCGACACCCATAGGGCAGGGCTGAGGCGCGCCGGCCTACCGGGGTAGCGGGACCGGATGGCTAGGTTGGCAGCTGCAATTCAACGCCGAAAATACTGCCGAGCAGCCACAGCACGATCGCGCCAGCCAAGAGATCCACGCCAATCAATGCTAAGACCAGCATGCCTCGCCGTTCGATCGGAATGCCTAGGCAAATTGGCGCACCGCGAAAGACCAAGACGAACGTGTAAACCACGCCAGCAATGGTAATGATCCAGCCCAGGCCCGGCAGCGGAGCGACAGCGCCAGCGAGAAACATGGGAGTCGTGGCCAGTCCGACGAGCACGAAGCCCGCATCGAGATCGCTTCGCCCACCCCAGGCGGCTGATAATCGCGTGGCGACATAGGCCATGGCAAAGACCAAGAAGACGTTACGGACGAAATGCAGGATGATGACCAGCAGCAACGTGCCCGATGGCGTCGCCGACGATTGAAGAAAAATCAGCTGCATCAAGCCCGATATGACCGTACTGGCTAGAATCAATGGCAGCACGTGCTCGCGGGCGACGATCGACCAAGGCGGCGCCGGTTGGCCGTCGCTAAGGAAGGTTGCGTCGGGCTTCAGCATCATGCCGCGTACACGCTCTTTGAACGCCGTGAAGTCCATTATCCTGCTGTTCTCGCCGCTAATTCAGTGCTCTTGATCGCAGTTCTCTAGATAAGCGCTAATCTGCTTCTGTCGAGCAGGGCTTGTCGTTCGGTATTTGCGCATGGCAGTTGTTGCAAAATGCGGCGCATCCGAAAAACCAGACCCAAATCCCACGATACCGAGGAAGCAGAGGTCATCATAGACCGGCTCGGCCGCCAAGGCGACGGTATAGCGCAGCATTGCAACCATAGCGTCTATGTGCCGCTTTCGGTGCCGGGCGATCGCTTGCAGGTCCGCTTGTCTGGCGAGACGGGCCGTATCTCCAAGATCGTCGAAGCAGGACCCGACAGGATCGATCCGGCCTGTGCGCATTTTGGGAAATGCGGTGGGTGTCGGCTTCAGCATCTTGCCCAAAATTCCTATCTTGGATGGAAGTGCGAACTTGTGTGCGATGCCCTTCTACGGGCTAACATCGAAGCTGCGATCGTCGCAGATCCGATTGCCATTCCGCCAAGGACCAGACGGCGGGTGACATTGGCCGCGCGCCGCACGAGCACCGACCTGGTACTCGGATTTAATGAGAGGCAATCGGGCCGGATCGTTCGGATTAACGATTGTGTCATTGCACGCTCGGAAATCGTCTCCATGCTGCCCCCTTTGCGGGATCTCCTGTTCGATCTGCTGGCCCCGAGTGAGACGGTCGACGCAGTAGTCACGGTTCTGAATGATGGCGTCGATCTCGTGCTGGTTGGAGGGGAGCCACCCGATCTGAGGAGCCGTCAGATGATGGCCGAGTTTGCCGAAGTACACGATCTGGCGCGACTCTCCTGGAGGCGCACGATGCGGGACTTTCCCGAGCCGGTCGCTCACCGCCGGGCTGGGACATTTAGCATAGGGAGTGGCGATGTTGTGCTGCCCCCGGGGGGCTTTTGTCAGGCAAGCGGGGAAGGCGAGGTCGCGTTAAGCGAACTGGTGATGGACGCCGTTGGTCGATCGCAGGCGATTGCCGATCTTTTCTGCGGCATCGGGACGTTCGGTTTGCGTCTGGCGGCGGCGGGCAAACGCGTGGTAGCTCGGGATGGTGACGCCGCTGCAATTGAAGCGTTTGATAGGGCCACCCGCAGGTCCGGATTTGCCCAGCGCACTAACGTGGCCGTCCGGGACCTATTTCGAGATCCGTTATCTGCGAACGAGCTCAATGACTTTGACGCGGTCGTTTTCGACCCGCCTAGAGCCGGTGCTAAGGCGCAAGCAGCTGAAATAGCCGCGTCCAGCGTACCGCTGGTTGTTGCCGTCTCGTGCAATCCCACGACCTTTGCGCGCGATGCGCGGCTGCTGATCGATGGCGGATACCGGCTCGATAGGGTAACGCCGGTGGACCAGTTTGTTTGGTCGAACCATGTCGAACTGGTCGCGGTATTTCGTCGTTAGCCCGATCGTTCGACGGTGGCGATAAGGGGATCCCAATCCAGCGCCAACCCTGCTGCGCGCTTGGTGGTGAGATCAAATAGCGCCCTGCCATCGGCGGCCAACTCGGCGTAGAAGGCGCTGTCGCGAATTCGCGCGGCAACGAGGTGGCCCTGGCCCGCGAGAAACTCCTCTAGCCGAACCCCAGCCCGCGTGCGCGCGCGCATTCGATTTCCGACCACGGCGACGTCGGTTTTGGATTTTCGGATGGGTTTCAGCGCGTCGATGCGCTTTAAGAACCGGGTCGTGGCCTTCTCATCGAATGCGGAGGGTAGGACGGGCACGACCACGATGTCGGCCGCACGAATAAAGTCTTCGGCTTGCTTTATCCTGAGCGCTGCGGGAGCATCGATCACCAGTCGGTCGCAACGCTTGGGCGTTTTAACGATTTCCTTGGTCCAATCCTGGCCGGTGATCGCAGCATCGGCTTTGGGCCGGCGCTTCAGCCAGCCGAGACTGCTGCGTTGCCGATCGGCATCGGCCAGGACCGTATTCAAGCCGCCATTGGCGAAGGCTGCGGCCAAATGGGTAGCGATGGTCGTTTTGCCGCAGCCACCCTTCACGTTGGCAACTAGAATTGTGAGCATCGGTATGGCCTAACCTCGCCTTGCGATTCGGTCACTCATGCCAGAACGGCTTGGTCTTTGTAAATGCGTTCCATTCCGCATTTGTTTCAGCGGCCAATGTGGTCATGGCATGGGCATGCCAGCCAGACACCAAGCCAATCGCACGCGCCAAATCCGGTCCTTGTTCTTCGCTTTCTAACTGCCCCAGCACCGAGGCCGCCATGGCTTGGTCCTGCAAGTGGCCAAGCAAAGTCTGGAGCCGCTTGAGCTGCTTGAAGAACGACTTCGTCGATCGGGCTTCGTAAAGCGGAGAGCAGAAATCGACGGCGTAGCGCAGTTTCTTTGTCGCGATGCGCACTTCGTGCCGCTCGGCCTCCGGCAAGCCTTTGAAGCCCCGCCCTCGTTTCAGGACAGCGCGCAGTCGCTTGTGCAGCAGCTTATCTGCAAGATCGACCATCGGCCGGTCGAGCCACTCGACCATCGGGCTATAGGGCTGCTGCCGCCAGCCGCGGGTCGCGATCCAATGGCCGACCCGCAGCGCCATTTCGGTGGCTTGCGGACCCGCCAATGCCGTATGGGCCTGCTGATAGCCATTCTGTCTTAGGGTTTCGGCCGCCTTTCCCAAAAGCACGAGCGATTGATCGTCTGGCATGGCCGCCGCCACCGGGCCGAGAATCTCATCGATAAAAACATCAAGATCCCTTGCGGGACCCATGGCGCCCGCAATGTCGCGTACCTGGTTCTTGAGCGAAGTGTGATCCGCCGCGCCGATGACCGGCCGAAACAACTGTACCGCCGATCTCAATCGCCTAAGCGCGACCCTCGCTTGATGGATTCCCTCCGGATCGGTCCCGTCCAGGGCGGCCGGTAGGTTTTCCGTCCACTGTGTGAGGCAGTCACCCAACATGGCCGCGAGCCCGTCATCGACCGTCACATCGGGCGGAAGGTCTACAGGCGACTGAAATCGCGGGGCCGGCGCGCTATCGGCAGCCAGAGCCTCGCCCCTAGCCGCCTTGGACCGAGGGTCGATACCTAAAGGGTGCTGGTAATGCAGGTCGAGCGCCACTTCGTAAAGCCGTTCGATGTCGCCCTCTTGGAGCTCCAATTCCACTTCGTGTAGCGGTTGCCGGCGGCTGCCAGCGACGATCTCGCCATCGTCGAGCGCAAGCTCGATCGTGGTGTCGGCGAGCCGCAGGATGTGGGTGGAGCGGCGGACCTTGGTGCTGTAGACGGCGCGCAGTTCGTTTGGGCGGATCAGCCCTAGCATGCCGACAACCGCATGATCATCGATTACCGACAAATCAGGGGTGGCGCTCGTGACCGGCCATTCCCATTCACCCCGCCTGCTAAGACCGCCCGCGCTACCCTTGCCGGCCGTCTTGATCGTTTGGATATAGCGGCGGCCGACTTTGCGAACTCTCAAAGCGATGCCACGTCCAGCTAGCCGTCGGTCGGCGGTGTCGTAATATGTGGACTCGATTCTGCGAACCGTCGGTCGACCGCCCAATACGGGTGTCTCAGCCAGCGCCGAGATGCCCTCCGCGTCGGTGACAAGCTTGAGTTCCACTTCGACCGGCGGCGAACTGCTCTTGGTCGGTCCTGTTGTTTCCGATTCGCTATACATTCCCACACCGTGTGCATTCGGCGATTCCGCCGTCAATCAGATCCGCTATCGATCGTCTCCGTGTGCGCCGCCTAAGTAGCGGTTTGCGGGGGATTCAGTGCGCGGCGGCCCAGCTGTCGCCAATACCGGCTTCGGCGACCAACGGTACGTCGATATGGGCTGCCCCTTCCATAACCCGGCGGGCGGTTTCGGCCGTAGCCTCGGCCTCGTCGGCAGGTGCCTCGAAAAGCAGTTCATCGTGAACCTGCAGCAGCATGCGCGCCTGCAGCCCCTCCTTGGCGAGGGCGCGGGGCATGCGCACCATGGCGCGCTTGATGATGTCAGCCGCCGTGCCCTGGATCGGAGCGTTGATCGCCTGGCGCTCGGCGAACGCACGCCGGGCTGGGTTGGGGTCCTTGATGCCCGGCATGTGACATTTGCGGCCAAACAGGGTGGTGACGAACCCTTCTTCCTTGGCCGTCTTGCGCGTCTCGTCCATCCAAGCCTTGAGCTCGGAGAACCGATCGAGATAGGCGGTGATGAAGGCTCGGGCTTCCTTTTGCTCGATGCCAAGCTGGTTTGCGAGGCCGAACGCCGAGATGCCGTAGATGATGCCGAAATTGATCGCCTTGGCCTTGCGGCGTATGTCCCCGGTCATCTCGTCCATCGGCACGTCGAAAACCTGGGATGCCGTCATGGCGTGGATGTCTTCGCCGGCTTGAAAGGCATCCTTCAGGGCGTGGACACCGGCAATATGGGCGACCAGCCGCAATTCAATCTGGCTATAGTCGACGGAGATCAGCTTGCAGCCCTCTTCGGCGATGAAGGCTTCGCGAATGCGCCGTCCCTCCTCGGTGCGGATCGGGATGTTCTGAAGATTAGGGTCGTTGGAACTAAGCCGGCCGGTATTGGTCGCGGCCAAACTGAACGAGGTGTGGACACGGCCCGTACGCGGGTTGATGTCATTGACCAGCGAGTCGGTGTACGTGCTTTTTAGCTTGGACAGCTGGCGCCAATCGAGGACCTTTCGCGCGATGTCGTAGCCCTGCGCGGCCAGGGGCTCCAGGATTTCAGATCCCGTAGCGTAGGCGCCGGTTTTGCCCTTCTTGCCGCCTTCTATGCCCATCTCGTCGAACAGCACTTCGCCGAGCTGTTTGGGTGAGCCGACATTGAACGGGTGGCCGGCGAGATTGTGGATTTCCTGCTCAAAACCGGCGATCTGTTCGCCGAACCGCGCCGACATGCTCTCCAAGATGCTGCGATCGACCTTGATGCCGTCCGTCTCCATCTGGCCGATGACCTGGGCCATCTTGCGCTCGATGGTCTCATAGACGGTGACCATGCTCTCCTCAACCAGGCGTGGCTTCAAATGCCGATGCAGGCGCAGCGTGATGTCCGCATCCTCGGCCGCGTAGTCCAGCGCCTTGTCGAGCGGCACGCGGTCGAATGTGATCTGGTTCTTGCCCTTGCCAACAATCTCGGTGAAAGAGATGCAGGTGTGGTCGAGATGCAATTGCGCCAACTCGTCCATGCCGTGGCCATGGGCGCCGCCGTCCAGCACGTAGGAAATCAGCATCGTGTCGTCGATCGGGTCGAGGCGAATGCCGTGCCGGACCAGGATCTGGTAGTCGTATTTCAGGTTTTGACCGATCTTCAAAACCGATCGGTCTTCAAGCAGCGGTTTTAGGGCGGCGACCACCGTTTCGGTGTCGAGCTGGTTGGGCGTTTCATCGCCGGCTTCCAGATCGAGTGTGCCATCGCCCGCTCTGCCCACATGTCCGACAGGGATGTAGCAGGCCTTGCCGGGGCCGGTTGACAGACAGATGCCAACCAACTTCGCGGCCGACGCGTTCAGTGAATCGGTTTCGGTGTCGACTGCGATGGCGCCCGCTGCAAAGCCGTCGACGACCCACCGGTCCAAGGCGTCGCGGTTGGTGACCAGCTCATAGGCGGCCTCGGCGTCAGCCTCCTCTTGCTCAGCCGGCGCGGCGCCATCGGCAAACCGGTTTTCCGCCCGCGCGATCAGCGAGGGGAATTCCATCGAGCGCAGGAATTCCAACAGGGTTTCTGGCTCCGGCTGCGGTTCCAGCTCATCGAGACTCACGGGCAGATCGACATCGTCGGCCAACCGCACCAGTTCCCGCGATAGCCTTGCCTGGTCGGCAAAGTTCTGCAAATTCTCGCGCCGTTTCGGCTGCTTGATCTCACCTGCCCGCTCAAGCAGGGCGTCGAGATCGCCATATTCCGTGATCAGCTGCGCGGCCGTCTTTATACCAATACCCGGCACGCCCGGGACATTGTCTGTGCTGTCGCCTGCCAGCGCCTGGACGTCCACCACCTTCTCCGGCGGCACGCCGAACTTCTCGATCACCTCATCATGATCAATCGGCTTGTTCTTCATCGGGTCCAGCATGGTGATGCCGTCACCAACGAGCTGCATCAGATCCTTGTCGGACGAGACGATGATCGCCTTGTCACCGCGCTCTCGCGCCATTCTGGCATAGGTCGCGATAATGTCGTCGGCCTCATAGCCGTCGACCTCCACGACCGGCAGCCCAAAGGCGCGCGCCGCGTCGCGGACGATGGGGAATTGGGGCCGCAGCTCCTCCGGCGGTTCGTCGCGATTGGCCTTGTACTGGTCGTAGATCTCGTTGCGGAACGTGTGCGACGAGGCGTCGAACACCACCGCCAGATGGTCGGCATTCACATCAGCCAGCAGCTTCATCAGCATGCTAGAAAAGCCGTAGACCGCGTTGGTCGGCGTGCCGTCGACCTTGCGGATACGCATGGGGATGGTGTGGAAGGCCCGGAAGATGAAGCCGGACCCGTCGACCAGATAATAGGTGCGTTGGCTGTCGTCGCTCATGGCGCCAAACATGGCCCAAGGCGGGGGCTGAGTCGAGACGATGTCGCTGCGAAGCGCCGACTATTCGCGCAGGTCCTTAAAGTCGAGACGCTTTAGGATATTGCGCAACTGGCTGTAGGTGAGTCCCAGCGCTTCTGCAGTGCGCCCTTGATGGAAGCGATGAGCCTGCAGCGCGCGCTGAACCAGGTCGCGCTCATGGGCCGCAAGCGTGGACTTTAGGTCCGATGGCAGAGGATCTGGCTGAGCATCGCCCACAACCTCACGCTCGACCTTCGGTCGATCAAGCCCGGTCGGCCGATAGGGCGATTCGAATGGGTCGACTGAAACATGTTCGATCGGCGCCTCGCCTAACTCCAAGGCACGGGCGACCGTTCGCTCCACCGCGTTCTTTAGCTCTCGGACATTGCCAGGCCAGCTATGGGCTTTCAGGACGGTTAACGCAGTCGGCGCGAAGCCTGGAAAATCGACACCGAGTTCGCCCGCGAAGCTCTGACCGAATGTCGTCGCGAGTAGTTCGACATCGCCGGGCCGGGATTGCAGGGGCGGCACCGTCACCACGTCGAAGGCGAGTCTATCCAGCAGGTCAGCGCGAAACCGTCCGGCCGCCGCTTCGCTGGGCAAATCAACGTTGGTTGCGGCGATCAACCGAACGTCCGTCTTTAAGGTCTCGCGGCCGCCCACACGCTCATACTCGCCATACTCGATGACACGCAGCAGCTTTTCCTGGACTGCCGCGGGGGCTGTGGCGATCTCGTCAAGGAACAGGCTGCCGCCATCCGCGCGCTCAAACCGGCCGGCATGGCGTCTCGCGGCTCCTGTGAAGGCGCCGGCCTCATGCCCGAACAACTCGCTGTCGATCAGATCGACGGGCAGGGCGGCGCAATTCACCCGGACGAACGGCTGTTCCCAACGCGGAGAAAGATAGTGCAGCCGTCCGGCGAGCAATTCCTTGCCCGTCCCCCGATCGCCAACGACCAGGACCGGCCGTTCAATCGAAGCGAGTCGCGATACTTGGTCCAGGACTGCGACGAAACTCGGCGCGACTCCGATAATGTCGGGCAGCAGCAAATCCATGTTCAATATATTTCAGCAATATTTGTTGAAATCAACTAGATTTTGTCGGATTTGGCAGGTCGCGCGAGATGAATGATTTGGGAAAGCTGTTTTGAATCAGTAGTTTGAGTGCAAATCGGAAAGTTGGCACGGCAATTGCGAATATTGGGAAGGCGCGGCGTTTTAGTCGTCGCGCACCTTCGAGAGTTATTTGGAGTTCACTTGCCATGGGCATCTTTTCCCGCCTCAGCGACATCATCAATTCCAACATCAACGCGATGCTGGACCGGGCCGAAAATCCGGAAAAGATCATCCGCCTGATTATTCAGGAAATGGAGGACACGCTGGTCGAAGTCCGCGCAACCGCGGCCAAGGCCATTGCGGAGAAGAAAGAACTGCTGCGCAAGCAGGCCAGCCTGGAGGCCGATGCGGCCGAATGGGCCCGGCGTGCCGAGTTCGCCATTTCCCGTGAGCGAGAGGATTTGGCGCGGGGCGCCCTGCTCGCCAAGCGCCGAGCAAATGAGGCGGTCGGCGCCATCCAGGAGGAACTGGAAGCCATCGAGACTGGTTTGGACAAAACGGGCGCCGATTTGGAGCGCCTGCAATCCAAGCTCGCCGAGGCCAAGGCAAAGCAGACGGCATTAAACCGCCGCCGCGAAACGGCGCTCGGGCGCGACAAGGTGCGCAAGCATCTCTATGACCCGCGTGTGGACGCGGCTTTGGACCGCTACGAATCTGTTCAGCGCAAGGTCGATGAGATCGAGGGCAGGGTTGAGGCGTATGATCTGGGCGGACCGCCGCCGCGGCCGGACCAACCGCAATCTCTCGACAGCGCCTTTGCTGAGTTGGAGGCGGAGGGCCAGATCGAGCAGGAGCTAGAGAAGATCCGGCAGCGGCTCGGTGCCAATCGCGCCAATGGTGGACAAGCCTCGGCGTGACCCTCGGCGTGACCACGGACGAATACTGCGCCCTAGCGGCTCATTGAGGTGAACCACACATGGATGTTTTCTTCTTCGTTCCGCTGGTGATTGTTGTCGCCTTCGTCCTGCCGCTATGGCTGGTCTTGCACTACATCGGCAAATGGCGCTCGCGCCGGATGCTGAGCACCGAGGACCAGCAGATTCTGGAAGAAATCTGGCGCAGCGCCCAGCGGTTGGAAGACCGCATTGAAACACTTGAGCGCATCGTGCTCTCTGACGTCCAAACTTGGAAATCCGATGACAAATCAAAGATCTAACGGCGCGCCCTATAAGCTGTATCGCGCCAGGCGAGGCCGAATTCTGCTTGGCGTCTGCGCCGGCATTGCGGATTATCTGAATGTAAGCCGGGCCGGCGTCCGAGTTGTAACCCTGGTCGGCTTGCTCTTCTTCTTTCCGTTCGTGTTGCTGGCTTACTTGATCCTGGCGCTGTTTATGAAAACTCGGCCAGAAGAGCCCTTGCCGCGCGATCCCGAGGAGGTGCGGTTTTGGCGCTCGGTGACACTAGAGCCCGGCGACACGCTGGGGGCGCTGCGCCATCGCTTCCGCACTCTCGACAGCCGCCTTGCCCATCTCGAGCGCGAGATCACGTCGAAGGACTACGAACTGCGCCGTCAGTTCCAGGATCTTGAGCGTGCCGAACGCGGCCGTGCCGATACCTAACATCACTCTTGCCCTTTTCCAGTTGGAGGCATCGATGCCGACAAGGCGTGTTTCATTGACCGAACACCAAGAAACCCTGATCCGTGGGCTGGTGGCCGGCGGGCGCTATCAAAGTCCCGACGACGTTGTGCAAGACGGTTTGCGCATGCTCGAGCGGCGCGAAGCGCAGGATGCCGCAAAGCGCGAAGCGCTAAGGATCGTTGCCGAGGTCGGAAAGGCCGCCTTGCAGAGCAACGGTTACGCGGAGTTCTCTCGGCCGGATTGCCGTTTTCCCGAGCTGCGGCGCCCATTGCCTTCATAACCGGCCAGTTCGCGGCTGGTCAGCTGCTCTCGCCGGCTCGAGATCCTCTCCCTGAAGCTCGGCGCTATTGCGCCCTAGGGTGGGCCTTCTGGTAGACGGCAAGCAGCTGTTCTTGGTCTACATCGGTGTAACGCTGCGTGGTGCTCAGCGAGGCATGACCCAGCAATTCTTGGATGGCCCGCAGGTCTGCGCCCTCGGCAAGCAGGTGAGTTGCGAAACTGTGGCGCAGAGCGTGCGGTGTGGCGTGGTCGGGCAAACCTAAGGCGCCGCGCAGACGGCGCATCTGTCGCTCGGCAACGGCTGGGTTCAGCGGGCCGCCGCGGGCGCCTCGAAACACCGGCGCGTCCCGCTCCAACACAAACGGGCAGGCTTTTGCATAGTGCGCGATTAAGTCCGCCACCATCGGCAGGACCGGTACCATCCGTTGCTTGTCGCCCTTGCCAGTGACCGTAATGGTCTTGCCCAAGGGTAGATCGCGCTGGCGCAGTGACAGCGCTTCGGACAGGCGAAGACCGCAGCCATAGAGAAGGGCGAACAAAGCCTGATCGCGCTTGGCAATCCAGTCCCGCCGGTCGCTACTGCCGGCAAGATCGATCATTTCGAGCGCGTCGTCGGTGGTAAGCGTTTTGGGCAACGTTCGGGGTCGCTTTGGCGGCCTTAGCCCGGCAATGCCCGGGACATGCACGATGCCATGCTGGTCGAGGTAGCCGATCAAGCTGCGCAATCCCGACAACGACCGCGCTCGCGTCGTTGCCCCAGCCCCGGCCTTCGCCCGGCTGGCCTGAAAGGCGCGAAAGTCAGCCAATGTGAGGCCCGCCAGAACGTTCAAAGAAACTTGCCCGCCCTGATGCCCAGCTACGAACGAGAGGAACTGAGCAACATCGCTGCTGTAGGCCCGGATTGTGTGATCGGCAAGGTTGCGTTCGACGGTCAACCAGCGAAGCCAGCCCTCTAAGGCGGCAGAGAGGTCGTCGGCAGCGGCGAACGCGGCATCGGCCACCAGGCTATCTGCCGGCGGTTAACCAGGAATGAATCACGCGCTCGATCACCTTGCCCAGGAAACCAATCAGGTCGGTTCTCATGCCCGGGTGGAACATATCCGGTTCCCGGCTGCCCAAAGCCAGAAGACATGGCGGGCTATCCTTGGACACGGTAAGGCGCACCAGCGCCTGACTGGCTACCAGCCCCGCACCGCCACCGTAGATCGCTTCGTCGCCGTCCGCGTTCGCCTGCAAGACGACTTCCTCGCCTCCCGTCACATGGTCGACAAACCCACGGTCGACCAGACGGACACTGGCGGGCATGGCTGCCATGGCCAGGTCGCCATCATCGCTTTCAACCAGTAGCGCAGCGATGTCTAGGTCCAGCAAGACAGCCAGATCGTTGGCGATTATCTGGATCAATTCCTCAAAGCTTCCTGCGTCAAGCAAGAACAAGATCGCCGTCTGGAGCCTTTGAAGGCTGGTCTCGTTCGCACGAGCAGTGCTGACGATCTCCTTCTGGCCTTGCTTCAGCCGGCCGACTTCGTTGCGCAGCCGGTCGACCATGAAGCATTGAAGATCGATGACGCCGTCGGGGCGAGGCCGTACCTCCTGCGCTTTGACCATATGGGCCAGGACGTCCGGCCGGTCGCGCAGAAAGTCCGGATGGGCGGCGAGATAGTCGGCAACCATGTCTTCGGTCACCGGCCCTTCGCCCGCAATCGCCGTGGCTTTGTCTTCCCGCGCCATAACTGTGATCTGTCCTTCTTTCCTGGCCGATTTGCCTAAGATTAAGTCGAATGACGTTGGGCAGCCGATACGGTCGTTTCCGGCTTTTGGAGCTCGCGGGGGGAGGCGGTGTCGACGAAAAACTCCATGATCCCCATTTCCTCGATAGAATCGATTCACAATGGACGGTTCGCAATCGAATCGCCCAAGCTATGTCCAACAAAGTCTAACGGATGGCTCAATCCCACGCCATAGGCGAACCCACCGATAAAGCGGATCAGCTTGCCTGTTGGCCGGCGAGGCCCGGCGATCGAGTACGCGTGCTGCTGCCCCTGCCTTTGGCGGAGGCCTACGATTATCGTGTGTCGGAGGGTTTGACCGTTGGTCTTGGCGATTTCGTGTCGGTGCCGCTGGGCCAGCGCATCGTCAACGGGGTGGTTTGGGACGCGGGCAGCGGATCGGTGGATGAGGCCAAACTGCGAGACATCGAGCACGTATTCGATGCCCCGCCGATGTCAGCCGGCATGCGTGAGTTCGTCGAATGGGTTGCTGGATATACCGTTAGTTTGACCGGGTCGGTTCTGCGCATGGCCATGTCAGTTCCCGCCGCGCTTGAGCCGCCGGCGCCCCGTGTCGGCTATCTCTTCGTCGATGAACTGCCGCCAGACGCTCGTTTGACCGCTGCGCGAAGGCGTGTGATTGGCCTGGTTTCAGAAGGCCCGCCCCGGCTGGCAAAGGAACTGGCACGAGAAGCTGGCTGCGGAACCGGTGTCATCAAGGCAATGGTGACTGCAGGTTTGCTGCAGCCGGTAGACATGGGACGGCCTGCGCCGCCCGCGCCAAACCCCGAGCGCGCAGGCCCGGCGCTCAGCGACGATCAGGAAACGGCGGCCGCGGTCGTTCGGGCGGCAGTGGAAGCCGCCACCTACAGTGCGACACTACTCGACGGCGTCACCGGGTCAGGCAAGACCGAGGTCTACTTTGAGGCTATAGCCGATGCGTTGCGGCTCGGTATGCAAGTGCTTGTGCTTTTGCCTGAAATCGCTCTGTCCCCCCAATGGCTCGACCGGTTCGCACACCGGTTTGGCGTCCGCCCGACTGAGTGGCATTCTGATCTGACCAGCGTTCAGCGGCGACTCAATTGGCGATCCATTGCCGAAGGTGACGCAAGGGTCATCGTGGGCGCCCGTTCGGCTCTTTTCCTGCCCCTCAGCGAACTTGGTCTGATCGTCGTCGATGAAGAGCATGAGGGGGCCTTCAAACAGGAAGACGGCGTCATCTATCATGCTCGGGATATGGCGGTCGCCCGCGCCCATTTGGCGGACATGCCGATCGTTCTGGCCTCGGCGACCCCGTCGATCGAGAGCCTGGTGAATGTCGAGCGGGGGCGCTACGCATCCTGTCATTTGCCCGATCGTTTTGGCGAGGCACGTTTGCCGAGTGTTGATCTAATCGATATGCGGCAGACGCCGCCGGGATCAGGACGCTTCCTATCCCCGCCCTTATTGGAGGCGTTGGTCGAAACGCTTGGGCGCGACGAGCAGGCGATGCTGTTTCTCAATCGTCGTGGCTACGCGCCGCTGACTCTGTGCCGATCATGCGGGCACCGGTTTGAATGCCCCAATTGCAGCGCTTGGCTCGTCGATCACCGGCTGCGCGGCCGGTTGGTCTGTCATCACTGCGGCTTGACGGTCCGCCGCCCCTCCGATTGCCCCGTTTGCGGTGCGGAGAACAGCTTGGCGCCGTGCGGTCCTGGCGTGGAACGTATCGCCGAGGAAGTCGATACCGTCCTGCCGGGCGCGCGATGGGGCGTGGTCACATCCGACACCGTTTCGGGGCCTGGGGCGATGACCTCCCTGGTCGCCGCGATGAATGATGGCGAGATCAACTTACTGATCGGTACGCAGATGATGGCAAAGGGCCATCATTTCCCTTCCCTAACCTTGGTCGGCGTGATCGACGCGGATCTTGGCTTCAACACGGGCGACTTTCGTGCCTTTGAGCGGACATACCAGTTGCTTAGCCAGGTGTCCGGGCGGGCCGGCCGCGAATCGCGACCCGGAAGGGCCTTGCTGCAAAGCTACGAGCCGGAAAACCCCGTCCTACAGGCGCTCGTTAACCATGACAGCGATCAGTTTTTTGCGGGCCAGATCGAAGCCAGGCGCCGAGCCGGATTGCCGCCGTTCGGTCGTCTGGCCGCCTTGATCGTATCGGGTCGCGACCGCCACCAAACCGACCAAGCGGCACGCGAACTGGGCAAAACGGCGCCTCGCATTGAGGGCGTGGAGATCATCGGTCCCGCAGAAGCGCCTCTGTCCCTGCTGCGCGGGCGTTTCCGGCGGCGACTGTTGGTCAAGGCCGACCGTAAGGCGCCGATCCAAGACCTCATACAGCAATGGCTCACCCGAGCTAGTCTGCCATCTGCCGTCCGGGTGGCGATCGACGTGGATCCGTACAGCTTCGTCTAGTTGGTCGCCTCTGCGACGATGTCGATCGTTACGGTGATTTCATGGGCCACGGGGTCACTGCTGGCCCATTGCCCTCGTCCAACGCCAAAATCAATCCTGTTGATCGCGAGCTCACCGACGGCATGTGCACGATCACCGTTGATCGTCAGAGTAAAGGGAAGCGTAACTTCCTGGGTCACGTCGCGGATCGTTAGCTGACCCTCGGTCACGTAGGCGTCGTCGCCCTGCGCGGCAAAGCCGGAAGCCGTGAATTGGGCGGTGGGGTACTCAGCTACGGAAAAAAGGTCGCTACCCCGCGCGGTGTTGTCCCGCTGTTCATTGTCGGTGTCGAGACTGCCGGTGTCGATTACGACATCGATCGTTGCCGAGGAAGGATCATCAGGGTCGAAGCTTATGGAGGTGTCGTATTCGAGGAACGCCCCCTCAAACGGGGCACCGTTGAGCAGGCCAATAATGCCTAGGGTGCTGTCCTCAGGTACAACGCGCCAATCCGTTGCATTCGCCGTGCCTGTTGCTGTGACCATAGCGATCGCGGTGTAAAGGGCTGATTTCAATGGACTGTCCTCGACTTTCCTTGAAGGGGCTAGATGCGGCTTCCAGGCAGCATCCGTTTTAGCGTGTCGTCCTTCATGACGAAGTGGTGCTTAAGAGCTGCGGCAATGTGCAAAACCAGCAAGGCGATGAATGCGAACCCTAGGGTAGCGTGCAGGCGCTTCATCGCTCTTTCAAGCTCTTCGCTTGGACCGGTCAGGTGCGGCAGTTCGATTGCGCCATACAGATAGGTGGGGATCTGCCAAGGCGATGCCGACACCATTACCCAACCGATGATGGGCATCGCGATCAACAAGAGATAAAGCGCCACATGGGTAAGGGCGGCGGCCCAACGTTCCCAAGTTTTCAAATTGTCAGGCAAGGGCGGCACCGGGTTCATCCAGCGCCAAATCAGGCGCAGAAGGGCCAGGATGAGAATGGTAAAGCCGATGCTCTTGTGCAGCTGGTAAGCCGCAAACTGATCCATGCCCAGGAGGCGACCCTCCATCCCCATCCGCTCCATGGCGATCCCAAGCCAGAGCATGAATATGACGGCGGCGGCGAGCAGCCAATGGAACGTCATTGCAAGGCCGCCGTACCGATTGGGTGTATTGCGCAATCCCATGACGTCGCCTCGACAGCCTTGCGCCGCCGCCTCACATTATTCGGGTTGGATCAGTTCGGTTTCGATGATGACTGTAATCTCATCGCCGATCGCAGGCACACCAAATTCTATGCCCCAATCGGACCGGTTCAAGGTAGCCGTCGCGGAGAACCCGGCCGTCATGGTCTGAAAGAACGGGTTCGGCCCAATTTGGTTCAGTGTGACATCGAGCGTCACTGGGTTGGAGATGTCAAGAATCGTCAAATCGCCCGTAACTTCGGCCGTGTTGTCGCCGGTTACGTTCACAGAGGTGCTCTCGAAAGTAATTGTCGGGTTGTTCTCCACGTCCAAGAAGTCCGCCGACCTGACATGGCCATCCCGGTCGGCGTCCCGGCTGTCGACGCTGGCGCTGTCGATCATGACCGAAACGCTCGAGTTCGATGGGTCGTCTTGATCAAGGGAAAGGGTGCCGTCGAACTCAGTGAAGGCACCATAGGTGGTCGAAAAACCAAGATGATCGACGGTGAATGCGATCAAGGTATGCGCGCGGTCGAATTGCCGCTCTTCCGGAGCAGCCAGGGCCGAACTGGTGGCCAAGATCGTCGTTGCTACCAGCGCGGCGGTAAGATGCCTCATGCGTCGTGTCCCCATTTTGTTGATCGGATTGAGCGATTTACTGCGCAGGATTTGGGGTTTTCCGAGCCGAGCAACAGACGCGAATGGCGAACAGTTTGTATCTAGTGGAGAGACAATAGCCCGAACGGCAGCAGTTTTGTTTCAAAAAACAACCTGCCGAGCGAGATCTAGTCTTCAGGTATGGGCAAGGAAAGGAGATAGACCGCGATGGCCTGACGGTCGCCGTTGCTCAGTTGCGATGTGCCATGAGAAATGACCTCTCCCATATCGCCGCCGACAAAATCTCCGTCAGGCAACATGCCGATATTAAAGAAGAACGTCATGTCGGACACGCTCCAATCTCCAAGCGCTCTGGGCGTTATGTCAGGAACGGAGCCGCCGTCGGGGCCTGCGCTGGCGCCACCAAGCGCCACTGTTTGATCGAGACCTCCCAGAAATGTCCGCGGCGTATGACACTCGCCGCAATGGCCGAGAACTTCGACCAAGTAAACGCCCCGCTGCCAAGCCTCCGGATGTCCTTCTGAGACCTCCACGCCATCGGGCTCGAAATAGAGCCAGCGCCAAACATGCAGCGGCAGCCGCCAGCGATAAGGCAGCGACAAATCGTGATCGAGGCTGGGATTGTCCGATGCGGGAACAGTTTGCAGATAGGCCCACAGATCCGAGACGTCTTGATCGGTCATCCCGGCATAGGAGACGTAGGGGAAGGCCGGATAATAGGGGCTGCCATCCGGCGCGATGCCCTGACGAACGGCTTGATCAAACTCTGTCTCGGTCCAGCTGCCGATGCCGTTTTCGGGATCGGGGGTGATGTTGGGTCCGTAAAACGTCCCAAACGGCGTTTCAAGAGCGCGGCCGCCGGCCAGCAACTCACCATCGTCGATCGTGTGGCAAGCGCGACATCCACTGGCGCGGAAAACCACCTCGCCGCGCTCCACACGATCGTCGGAAGCCGGATTGGGCTGCCAATCGAGGTCGGCAACGATCGGATCAATATCGATCGCCGGAGCCAAAGGCGGGCGAGGGGCCGGCGCTAGGACGAAAATCACGGCCGCCAGCCCGGTCACCACGACAACCAAGGTCAGGCCGACAAGGCGAAGCAGCCGCCTCATAGGACCCGCCGATTGCTTAGATTACTGCTCCTCGGCCCGATAAGTATCGTGGCAGGTGCCGCAAGTCTGGCCAACCTGGCCCAAGGCTGCGCCGATGTTGGCCGGATCGCCAAGGGCGACGGCCTCCTCGAAACTGACCATGGCCTGGGCGCTTGCATTCGCGATATCACTGAAATCGTCCCACTGCTCCCATATTATCGGCAGTGCTCTGCTATCGCCAACACCGACTTCGGTGCCTTCCGGGAACCAGGATAGCATGTCAGGGGCGATGGCCGCGGCGGGCATCACGGCCTCCTGCACTTCTTCGATGGTTGCGGCATCTTCACGCAGATAGAGGCCGGTCACGCGCATGGCATTGCCGAAGACCTTCATATGGTCTTGCCGTTCTTCGACGATTTCTGTGGGTGATTGTGCGTTAGCCACTGATATGCCGGTTCCAATAGCAAGGACGGCAACGGCTGATAGGATAGCTAGTCGAGTTGGGTTCATCCTCATGATCCTCCCGCTTGAGAAAAGCTAGGCGATGAAAACCATTGTTATCAAAACGTTCCTGATGGCCAGCCAAATACCCGCCCTCACGGAGATTTCATCGCCAGTTGCCCGGGTTTGAGAGGGTTCCGAAGACGGTCTTTAACCCCATGGACGCCGCGCCTTTCGGACTTTGTTGCACTGCCCAAATCGGTGTGATAGACCACGCCCCGACCGAGCGGCGGCAGGCCGCTTATGGAACCTAAATTGATGTCCCCAAATGGCCGGTCCTGGCTAGGGGGCGGCGCTCTCAATCCCCGCTCTTTGTTTTGAGAGAGCCGAGCCGTTTTAGAGGAACGACGTGGCAGCCACCGCAACCGGTTCATCGGGTCTTGCTCAGCGTTATGCCAATGCGCTGCTGGAACTGGCCGAAGAGGCCAAGGCATTGGATCAGGTCGCAGATGATTTGCGGGCCTTGCATTCAGCGATGGCCGACAGCTCGGATCTGCGCGTTCTCGTGCGCAGCCCGTTGCTGACACGCGAAGAACAGGTCAAGGCGATCGAGGCCATTCTTGACAAGGCCGGCGCGGCCGATCTCACCCGCAAGTTTGTTGGACTGGTTGCCGCGAACCGTCGTCTCTTTGCCCTAGAAGCAATGATCACGGCCTATCTGGAAGAGCTGGCGCGCCGCCGGGGCGAGGTCACCGCCGAAGTCACTACGGCTCACGATCTCACCGATGAACAGACCCAGGCCCTGACCGATCAGATCAAGAAGATCGTCGGTGCCAAGGTCACAATTGACAAGACCGTCGATCCATCGCTGCTGGGCGGCATGATCGTGCGCGTCGGGTCGCGCATGGTCGATAGCTCCCTGCGCACCAAGCTAAACAAGATGCAACTGGCCATGAAAGGTATTGGCTAATGGAAATCCGTGCCGCCGAAATCTCTGCGATCATCAAGGAACAGATCGCCAATTTCGGAACCGAAGCAGATGTGGCCGAGGTTGGCCAAGTCCTGTCGGTCGGTGACGGTGTCGCCCGTGTTTACGGGCTCGACAACGTCAAAGCCGGCGAGATGGTCGAATTCCCCGGTGGCATCAAGGGCATGGCCCTGAACCTTGAGAGCGACAATGTCGGTATCGTTATCTTCGGCGAGGACCGGGACATCAAGGAAGGCGACACGGTAAAACGGACCGGCGAAATCGTCGAGGTGCCGGTCGGCAAAGGCCTGTTGGGCCGGGTGGTCGACGCTCTGGGCAACCCGCTCGACGGCAAGGGTCCGATCGAGAGCACCGAAAAGCGCCTTGTCGAAGTGAAGGCGCCGGGCATCATTCCGCGGCGCTCCGTCAACGAGCCGATGCAGACCGGCCTAAAATCGATCGACGCGTTGACCCCCATCGGCCGTGGCCAGCGTGAGTTGATCATCGGCGACCGTCAGACCGGCAAGACGGCCGTTGCGATCGACACGATCTTGAATCAGAAATCGATCAATCAGAGTGACGACGAGTCGGCCAAGCTCTATTGCATCTATGTTGCCGTTGGTCAGAAGCGCTCGACCGTCGCCCAGCTCGTTAAAGTGCTCGAAGACAATGGCGCGCTGGAATATTCAATCATCGTCGCTGCTACCGCATCCGACCCGGCCCCGCTGCAGTTCCTGGCACCCTATGCTGGCTGCACCATGGGCGAGTTCTTCCGTGACAATGGCATGCACGGGCTGATCATCTATGATGATCTGTCCAAGCAGGCGGTGGCCTATCGGCAGATGTCTCTGCTGCTGCGTCGTCCGCCGGGCCGTGAAGCTTATCCGGGTGACGTGTTCTATCTCCACAGCCGCCTGCTTGAGCGCGCCGCGAAGATGAGCCCCGAGCACGGCAGCGGGTCCCTGACCGCATTGCCGGTGATTGAGACCCAGGCCGGTGACGTGTCGGCCTATATCCCGACCAACGTCATTTCCATCACCGACGGCCAGATCTTCCTGGAAACTGGCCTGTTCTTTAAGGGTATTCGGCCTGCAATTAACGTTGGCCTGTCGGTCAGTCGTGTTGGTTCCGCGGCCCAGATCAAGGCGATGAAGCAGGTCGCAGGAACGATTAAGCTCGAGCTTGCGCAATACCGCGATATGGAGGCTTTCGCCCAGTTCGCCTCGGATCTGGACGCCTCGACACAAAGGCTGCTGGCCCGTGGCTCGCGTCTTACCCAGCTCCTGAAGCAGGCCCAGTACGAGCCGCTGCCTGTGGAAGAGCAAGTGGCCTCAATCTTCTCCGGCGTGCGCGGCCATCTCGATACCGTCGAGGTGGACGATGTCACTCGTTTTGAAGCCGCTCTGCTGGAAGAATTGCGGGCCAAGGCCCCGGAATTGCTGGCCTCGATCCGCGACGAAAAGCAGCTCACCAAGGAAACCGAGGAGAAGCTGAACAGTTTCATCGCGGATTTCGTCAAGGTCTTCGTCTGACCATCGGCCCGAACCGAGCAGTTTGAAAAGCGGATTTAGGACGCCATGGCCAGCCTGAAGGACCTTCGCAATAGGATCGCGAGCGTTAAGTCGACGCAGAAGATAACGTCCGCCATGAAGATGGTGGCCGCTTCCAAGCTGCGCCGCGCGCAGGAGCAGGCGGAAGCCGGACGGCCTTATGCCGAACGGATGGAGCGCATGCTGGCCAGCCTTGCCGGCGGTGTGACCGGCGGCCAAGGGCCGAGAATGATGGTCGGCACCGGCAAGGACGACGTTCACCTCATCATCGTGGTGACGTCCGATCGCGGCCTGTGCGGTGGTTTCAACTCGACCATCGTGCGCGAAGCTAGGCGTCAGATCCGCGAACTCCGCGAGCAGGGCAAGCAGGTGAAGCTGCTGTGCATCGGCCGGAAGGGCAGGGACAACCTGCGCCGCGACCATCGCGATTTGATCATCGATGACATCATTGATGTCGGCAAACCGAAGCTGACCTTCGACGACGCCGACGGAATCTCTAACCGCGTTTCGGAATTGTTCGACGCTGGCGAATTCGACGTCGCCCATGTCATCTACAACAAGTTCAAGTCGGCCATCAGCCAGATCGTCACCACCCAGCAGCTGATCCCGCTGGCACTGGATGTCGAGACGGATACACAGGAAGAGCCAGAGCCGTCCAGCGACGGAGTGGGCAAGGCGGTCTATGATTTCGAGCCCGAAGAAGATCAGATCATTGCCGATCTGATTCCGCGGAATCTGGCGATCCAGGTTTACAAGACGCTGCTTGAGTCGGCGGCCAGCGAGCAGGGCGCGCGCATGACCGCGATGGACAACGCAACCCGGAATGCCGGCGATATGATCTCCAACCTGACCTTGATCTACAACCGAACCCGCCAGGCTGTGATCACCAAGGAACTGATCGAAATTATCTCGGGCGCCGAAGCGGTCTAGCCGCAGCCCGACGCATTATTCCCGCGAGGAGAGTTAAGAAAATGGCCACACCCAGCAACACTGTCGGTCGCGTCACGCAAGTGCTTGGCGCCGTTGTGGACGTTCATTTCGACGGCGACTTGCCGGCGATCATGAATGCGCTGAACACGGACGTTGACGGAAGGGCGCTGGTGTTGGAGGTCGCACAGCATCTGGGCGAGAACACGGTGCGCACGATTGCCATGGACTCTACGGACGGCATGGTGCGCGGCAATGAGGTCTCCGACACTGGCGCGCCGATCGCAGTGCCTGTCGGGCCGGAAACGCTGGGGCGCATTTTGAACGTGATCGGCGATCCGATCGACGAGAAGGGGCCGGTTAACGCCAACCAGACTTCGCCGATTCATCGCCAGGCGCCGGAATTCATCGACCAGTCGACCGAAGCCGAAATGTTGGTCACCGGCATCAAGGTCGTCGATTTGCTCGCGCCCTACGCCAAGGGCGGCAAGATCGGCCTGTTCGGCGGTGCCGGCGTCGGCAAGACCGTGACCATTCAGGAATTGATCAACAATGTCGCGAAGGCCCATGGCGGCTATTCGGTGTTCGCCGGCGTGGGCGAGCGGACGCGTGAGGGCAACGACCTTTATCACGAGATGATCGACTCTGGCGTCATCAAGATCGATGAGGAAACCGGCTCGACCGAGGGCTCGAAAGTGGCGCTGGTCTACGGCCAGATGAACGAGCCGCCGGGCGCCCGGGCGCGCGTCGGCCTGTCGGGACTGACTCTGGCGGAGTACTTCCGCGATGAAGAAGGCCAGGACGTGCTGTTCTTCGTCGATAACATTTTCCGCTTCACCCAGGCGGGCGCGGAAGTGTCGGCGCTGTTGGGCCGTATTCCTTCGGCTGTGGGTTATCAGCCGACCTTGGCGACTGATATGGGCGCCCTGCAAGAGCGGATCACTTCGACCAACAAAGGCTCGATCACTTCTGTGCAGGCGATCTACGTGCCGGCCGATGACTTGACCGACCCGGCACCCGCCACGTCATTCTCTCACTTGGATGCGACGACCGTGCTGTCGCGCCAGATTTCGGAACTCGGCATCTACCCTGCGGTGGACCCGTTGGATTCGACCAGCCGGATCATGGACCCGCGCGTCGTCGGTCAGGAGCATTACGACGTTGCCCGCGAGGTCCAGCGTATCCTGCAGACTTATAAGTCCCTCCAGGACATCATCGCGATCTTGGGCATGGATGAGCTGTCGGAGGACGACAAGCTGGTCGTGGCCCGGGCCCGCAAGATCCAACGCTTCCTGTCGCAGCCGTTCCACGTCGCCGAGGTGTTCACGGGTACGCCGGGCGTGTTCGTGAGCGTCGAGGATACGGTGAAGGGCTTTAAGGGCATCTGCGCCGGCGACTACGACCATCTGCCGGAGGCCGCGTTCTACATGGTCGGCACCATCGATGAAGCGGTCGAAAAGGCGCGAAAGATGGCGGCTGAGGCGGCCTGAGCGGCGACATCAAACGTACGTACGCGTACAGCACGGCAATGATTGGAAACAGATAGCCGATGGCCGATACAACTGCTTTTGAGCTTGTCTCGCCCGAACGACTCCTGCTGGCGCAGGACGTCGAGATGGTGATCGTGCCGGGGGCCGAGGGCAATATCGGCGTCCTGCCGCGCCATGCACCGATGATCAGCACCGTGCGGCCAGGTGTAATCGAAATCTTCGAGACAAGATCGTCCGAGGCCAATCGGATCTTTGTTGCCGGTGGTTTCGCAGAAGTGACGCCAGATCGCTGTACCGTTCTGGCGGAAGAAGCCGTGCCCGTTACCGATTTGAACCGGGCCGATGTCGAGCAAACGATCAGGGATCTTCGCGAAGACCTTGAAGATACCAAAGAAGGACGCGACCGTACCTTGGTCGAGGGCAAGCTTGCGGTGGCGCAGGCGAAGCTGGCCGCCGCTTAGCGTCAAATAGCCGCCCCTTCAATCCCGCTCGCGCGGGTTGAACTCACCTGGCGGTTTGGGTAAAGCTGATAGGCCTGATTCGACATTCTCGGCGATCCTATTGGGGGAGGCGGCAATGCCGTACAAGCACTGGACGCTGGACGACGTCCCTTGGGACCAGTTCGACCGCTCAAAAGTCAATCCACACCATCTGGAACTGGCCAAGGCGGCTGCCATGGTCGAGTTCAATTCGGCTGACTATGTGGCATATCTGGAAAACGTATTCGACGGAGACGATACGTTCCTGCCAGAGGCGCGCCGCTGGGGCGATGAGGAGCGTCAGCATGGCGAGGCGCTGTCACGCTGGTCGAAACTGGTGGACCCCGATTTCGATTTTGAGCGCCGCTTTCAAGACTTCCTCGATGGTTTCAAGATCGACATCGATGTGGACGAGTCGATTCGCGGAAGCCGTGCGGGCGAGATGGTAGCCCGCTGCATGGTCGAAGTCGGTACCAGCTCGTACTACACAGCCCTTGGCGATGCGACGGAAGAGCCCGCATTCAAATTCATCTGCCGCAAGATCGCCGCCGATGAATTGCGCCACTACAAGCTCTTCTACGACAATCTGAAGCGCTATCTTGAACGGGACCGGATCAACCGGTTGCGGCGCATCCGTGTGGCGCTCGGCAGGATTACGGAAACTGAGAATGATGAGCTTGCCTGCGCCTTTTGGGCGGCCAACAACAATGGCGAGCCGTACGATCTCGATATCAACTCGCGCGCCTACATGAGCCGGGCGATGTCCTACTATCGGGATCCTCATCTTGACCGGGCGCTTGCGATGATTTTCAAGGCCTGTGGTCTAAAGCCGCGTTCGACCTTGTTTAGGATTGCCAATCGCGGCGCCCGTTGGATGATGCATCGCCAACAGCGCAAGCTGGAGCGGGTGGCCGCTTAGTTCGCAGGTTGCGAATCTGGGCGCGAATCCGATTGGCCTTGAGAAATTGGACGCAAGCCGTCATATGACTCTCTGACCCAGCGCTTGTTGGTGAGAGGCCATGTCATTCATTTTGCGCCAGTTGATCATGCAGGGCGCGCGCCGCATCGCGACCGACCCTCGCTTGCACCAAAAGGTCAAAGAGGGTGCCCAGCGGGCGCGGCCGGTCGTCGAGAGGTCGGCTCGCAACATTAAGAACGCGGCAAAGGAGAAATCGCCGCTGGAGGACCCTCGCGGATTTGCCGAGGCCCTTCGTCGCCGGCTGCGCCAACCTGACTAACGGTATCGGTTCAAACTTCACACAGCGGCCAGGGGCCGGTGTCGAGATGGAAATGGTTTTGGTGGGCAGCATCCGAGACAGGCGTTAGAACCACACTAAAGTGGCGGCAGGCGCCACGTGCGACCTCACGCAGAAAACGTGCCTGATCCGTCGAACCGTACCATTCCGTTACATTGATGACCCGGCCATCGGCCAAGCGGAACCCGGCGACATCGACGGCGCGGCCGAAGGCATGTTCGGATAGTCGCCCGGCATTGCCAGACCGTCCTCGACAGGCGTAGGAGCCGAGCAGTTCCATTGAAACCACAGGCTGGCCGAAGTAGCTGAGAGCAAGAGGGTGAACGACCTCGCGCTGAAAACTGTCGAGCGCCAGCGCCGTGGTACAGGTTAGCGTGGCATCCTCGTCGAGTGCGATCAGCCCGTGATTGATCGAAACCCCGTCCCGAATGCCGCATCCTCTCGCCTCGGAAAAGGAGGCAATCTGAGTGTAGTTCGCCTGCCGCTGATCTAGCTCTGCCAGACATTGCCGTAATGGTATGGTGGCCACGGCGTTGTTGTCGATTGGTGGAGGGCGGCTGCAACTTGCGAGCAGGGCGATGGCAATGGGAGCTAGTATCCGGGCTTTCATCGCGATGCGGCTTCGACAAATTCCAACCGGTTCCCTGCAGGGTCCAGGGCAAACCGACGGCGGCCATGGGCAGGAGGGCGCGGATCATCCAGCAACTCCGCCCCGGCGGATCGCAACCTCTCCTCGATCCGTGTCAGGTTATCGACGAAGAGAGCCAAATGCCTTGGATTAGCCCGCTGCTCATCGACTGACACAGGATCGACCGAGATGTGCAATTCGGGCCCGCCGAGATCGAACCATCCGCCTGTTGAACGTCGACCCGCCGCCTTTGCGATTGGCGCGAGTTCAAGCACCTCTCGGTAAAAGCGCAAGACCTCTGTCTCCAATTCGGCCGGGCAGGTAAGGTTGACGTGAGACAAGCCGGTGACAGCCATCCGCCGGTTCCATCATATGGTGTGTTGGATAAGTTGATCATACAGTATTTGGGTTCAGGGGGCGAGCTTCACCCTAAATGACGTTAGTCCAATAGGAGGCGTGATTGGCCGAATCTAGAAAGGAACTCGAGCCAAGGCGGGCTGCGTTTTTGGATCGCGACGGGGTGCTGAATGTCGATCATGGCTATGTCCACCGTCCTGATCAAATCGAATGGTGTCCCGACGCACCAGCCGCTGTGGCAGCCCTGAATCGAGCGGGTTTTTGGGTCTTTGTTGTCACCAACCAGTCCGGTATCGCTCGCGGTTTTTTTGACGAAGCGGCGGTGCGAAGGCTGCATCGCTGGATGGCCGATCAGCTAGCTGATGAGGGCGCACGTATCGATGCCTGGCGCTATTGCCCGTATCTTGAAGACGCAACGGTCACAGACTATCGGCGAGCCTCGGATTGGCGCAAGCCAGCCCCAGGCATGTTGCTTGATCTGATGGGTTCCTATCCGGTCAACCGCGCGGGCAGTTTCATGGTTGGCGATAAACAATCTGATATGCAAGCGGCCGCGTCCGCCGGCGTAAGAGGGGTGCTCTATTCTGGAGGTTCACTATTGAGCCTGATCCACGAGCAGCTTGGCAAAACGGCAGGGCCGGGGGATCAATTGAGGCCGGATTCACCACTGAGATAGGGCGCGAACTGTTTGACGACCTCTAAGTAAATCTCGCGTTTGAAGTCGACAATGTCTTGCAAGAGCCGGTCAGACGTTGACCAGCGCCACGTCGAAAACTCAGCGTGCTTGCCATCGACCTGGATGTCGATATCCGAATCCCGGCCGGTAAAGCGCATGGCCACCCAGATTTGCGCCTGTCCGCGAAAGCGACCGCGCCAGCGCTTCTTGGCAATCTTCGGGGGCAGATCGTAGGTGATCCAGTCAGCCGTTTGCCCGATGAAGTCGGCTTTATCGGTTCCGGTTTCTTCTCTCAACTCGCGAAACGCTGCCTGCCGCACGCTCTCGCCAGCGTCAATCCCGCCCTGCGGCATCTGCCACGCCCCTGGCGTGTCATGACGCTGCCCCGTGAAGATACGCCCGTCTTGGTTGATCAGCGTGATTCCGACGCAGGGCCGATATCCCGAAGGTGGGTCGCTTTCCACAGCTAGGGCGTACTCGCGCCGGCGGACACCGACGTGATTGGCGCCAGCGCAAAACCTCTGATCTCTAGCCGCTCCGACCAGTCCGCCAGTCGATCGAAAAACACCGGATAGGCATCCGCCAGCCCCACCGCGAATCCGCGCTCGCGCGCGAGCGACTCCAGAACAAGCAATTGTTGGTCAATCGCGCCGCCAAGGGCAGTTTCGGTAATCATCACATCAATGTCGACGACCGTCAGATCGACAGAGGCCGCAACCTCTCCAACTAGATCTTCCGACCAGTTGGAATCGACGTATAGAAACCCGGCGTCGGCCAAGGTTTGAAATACCGGTTCGAGCGCGGCGCTGTCGGTTAGGAACTGAGAGCCCGCCTGTCCTATGATACCGACCGACTGGTCTGCGTCCGAAAGGATCCGCTGCAATCGCTCTGCATTGTCCGCCGTACCCAGCGTGGTCAACAGCGCCAATGGGCCAGGATCATCGCGCGGATAGTCCTCGGGCTCCATCGGCAGCATGATCAAGGTTTCGTGGCCGGCTTCTCGCGCCTGGGGAATCCACAGCTCCAGTTCTCGGCTGTAGGGGCTGAAGGCAAGTGTGACCGGCGCTGGCGCCGCCATGGCGGCTTCTGTCTGGATGGCGAGTTGACCTAGATCGTTGATGATCAGCCCGATGCGGGGAAGGTCGCCTGGCCCATCGAAGAGTTCGGCATTTTCGCTTGGCTGTGCGTCAACTACTGGCGCAGCAGACCCAGGCGTAGCGTCGCCATCGCCGGCTGTCGCCCCGATTGTCGATACTTCGTCGCGAGAGGATAGGGGGACGGTCGCTTGCAGGTGGGCGCGATCTGCTTCCAACCGAAGCTCCGCCATCACCGGGTCATGGCGGCCGAGCATCCATAGGACAACAGCGGAGATGGCCAGGACGACAAGCGTGGCGGCAAATGCAATGCCGCGATAGGACGACCGATAGGGGTTCGACATCGTTGCAATCCGCGCCGGCCGCTATTGTCGCGATGAACGAAGTCGCGGCCGGCGCTGGTTTGCTTGGCGTCAGTTCATCACGCCGCGGTCGTTGAACAGTTCAATACCTTCCAGAATGTCGATGGCGCGGGTGAGCTGATAGTCAAACGGCCGCTCCTCCACTTCGCTTTCGGCCTCTTCCGATCCTGCGGCCTCAACGTCGCCCTCGGCGCCGTCAGCGGATTGATCGTTGCTCAACGCACCGCGTAGATCGCTTTCGCGCCTGCCGTCGACCTCAAGCTCTTCCAGCAATGCCGGCAGCACCTCGATGTCGGGGCTGATGCCCAAGGCCTGGATCGACTGGCCTGACGGCGTGTAATAGCGCGCCGTGGTCATCCGAACCGCGCCGTTGCCGGATAGCGGTGCGATAGTTTGAACCGATCCCTTACCGAAGGTCTGGGTGCCGAGCAGGATGGCGCGGCCATGATCTTGTAGGGCGCCGGCAACGATCTCAGAGGCCGAGGCCGACCCCCCGTTTATCAAGACAACGAGTGGCTCGCCGTCGGAGATATCGCCTTCGGTCGCATTCCAACGCTGCTCTGCTCCTTCAATACGTCCGCGTGTGGAAACGATCTCGCCTTGATCGAGGAAGGCGTCGGTTACCGCGATCGCCTGGTCCAGAAGGCCGCCCGGGTTGTTGCGCAGATCGAGTACATAACCGGCGAGCGTGTCGCCCAGTTCCGCCTCGATTTCCTCGATCGCCTCTTCCAGGCCTCGCTCCGTTTGTTCGGTGAAGCTGGAGATGCGGATATAGCCCACGTCATCGTTCTCAATTCGCCAGCGCACGCTCTCGACCTGGATGATCTCGCGGGTCAGGGTCACCTCAAACGGCTCTTCCTCGCCGCGCTGAATCATGATCGAGATGTCGGTACCCGGGGCGCCGCGCATCGACGAAACCGCTTGATCGAGATCCATTCCCATAACGGCTTCGCCGTCGAGTTCGACAATATAGTCGCCCGACTCAATACCGGCCCGGAACGCCGGCGTGTCGTCGATCGGCGAAACCACCAACACCAGCCCGTTTTCCATGGTGACCTGAATGCCTAGGCCGCCAAACTCGCCGCGGGTCTGAACCTGCATTTCGCGAAAATTCTCTTCATTGAGATAGCCCGAATGGGGGTCCAAGGACGTCAGCATGCCGCCGATCGCCGCTTCGATCAGCTCGGCATCGGTCACTTCCTCAACATATTGTGCTCGGATACGTTCAAAAACCTCGCCGAATAAATCCAGTTGGCGGTAAGTCTCAGACTGGTCGTCGCTTGATTGTGCAAACAATCGATCGGACAGAGCACCTGCACTTACCGCTAAAACTACGGCGAGCGCCACCGCATATGGCTTGAATTTGTTCATTGCGGCCCTCTCCCTTGGGCTAATACTAGTTCGGTCAAAGGATTTACCGGGCTGCCGTTGCGCCGAACCTCAAAGAATAGCGATGATGTGGGTGTAGTTTCGCTTTGAGGCAATGCCGTGACGGCAACCGGCTCACCCGCCACCACTGCCTGGCCTGCCATGGCATCCAACCGACCCACATTGGCGATGATCGAGTGATATCCGCCGCCATGATCCAAGATCAAGATCAATCCGTCATCCTGAAAGGGCCCGGAATACCGCACCACAGCTGCGAGCGGTGCCACAACCAGTGTGGCTGGCTCTACGGTCATTGTCAGCCGTTGAGCCGGCTCGCCATCCGCGCCCGCAGCACCGAATTCGGTCTCTACGACGCCAGAGGTGGGCAACAAAATGTGATCGCGGCTTATCTCGCTGGCATAGTCTTCTATCGAGCCCACGCCTGCACTGAGCGCGGCTTCGGCGATCGCGGTTCGCTCCGCTGCCACACGCGCCTCCAAAGCCAGCAGTCGCGGATCGCTGTCGATCGCGGAAATCAAATCGCCCAGCGAGTCGGCTTGTAATGCAAGAATCGATAGGCGCTCGGTCAATGGCGCGCTGTCTTCCACCAATTGCTCTAGCGCTGCTTGCCGGTCACCGATAAGCCGGTTTAGCTCAGACATGCGCTCTTCGCGAACCGACATCACCGCACCGCGCTCGGCCCGCTCTCGGCTCAACAGCGCACGGGTGTCGGAAAGGGTGGCGATGGTTTGGCCGATGGCCTCGGCTTCTTGCTCGACTGGCTCCATTGCCTGGTTGAGCAGTAGGGAACCGCGGATCAGCTCGGCTGACGGCCCGTCCGCAATCGCCCAGACTTCCAGCGGTGTCCGCGACAATCGTTGCAGTCCGGCTGCCAGACGGTTCAACCTTTCCCGCTGACTGTCGAGCACCGCCAGGGAAGCGCTTTCGTCCACCCGTAAGGTATCGATGCGCTCTTGAATGATCTGGACGTCCCGTTGGAGGGAGATGACCTCAACTCCCGTATCCAAAGCCGATCGCCGCAGATCGTCGAGCAAAATTGCGCTTGCTACCTCGCTCTCAGTCAGTTCGCCCGGCTGACGCTCGATCTCTCCGACGGCCACCTGCCCTGTCGCGGCGGCGCTGTCCGTTTGATCCTGTCCGGAGGCATTGCCCGAAGCGAGGCAAGTCGCGATGAGGATACCGATCAGAAATCGGCGATCGCGTTCGCTTGCCAATCGCGGCAGCATCGCTATTCGGCAGCTCGGCGATCGGACGGTTGGTCAATCAGAGATTCCCCCGTCATGACCGCGGGCTGCTCTAACTGCAACAGTTGAAGCAAGGTCGGGGCCACATCAGCCAACTTCCCATCGTGTAGAACCTTGCCCTCGGGCCCGTTGACCAGCACGATCGGCACCTTGTTCAGTGTGTGAGCGGTGTGCGGGCCGCCCGTTTTCGGGTTGCGCATGGTCTCGCAGTTGCCATGATCGGCGGTCACCAACATCGCGCCACCTTGTCGCTCTATCGCCTCAACAAGCCTTCCGAGGCACGTGTCGACGGTCTCCACCGCCTTAATCGCCGCCGGCAGGCTGCCTGTATGACCCACCATGTCCGGGTTGGCGAAGTTGATGATGACCAAGTCGTATTTGCCACTATCCACGGCGTCGACAAGCTTATCGGTCACCTCGGGTGCCGACATCTCTGGCTGTAGATCATAAGTGGCAACCTTCGGCGAGGCGACCAGGATGCGGTCCTCGCCGGGCCAGGGCTTTTCTTCCCCGCCATTAAAGAAGAAGGTGACGTGAGGATACTTTTCGGTCTCGGCGATCCGCAGCTGCGTTAGGCCGGCATCGGATACGACTTTACCTAAAACAGCTGGCAGCGTTTTTGGCGGGAAGATGGCGCTGACCCACTGGTTGATCTGGTCTGAGTATTCGACCATGCCGCAGGCGTCGGCGATGTCCAGCATATCGCGGTCAAATCCGTCGAATGCTGGGTCTAGCAACGCGAGAAGGATCTCGCGCGCCCGGTCGGCCCGAAAATTGGCCATCAAGATGCCGTCGCCTGGCTTGATGCCGTCATAGTCGCCGATCACAGTTGGCTCTATGAACTCGTCGCCAACGTCCGCGTCATACGATGCCTGGATAGCCGAAAGTGGGTCCTCGGCATGTTTGCCGCTTGCCAGAGCGATCGCATCGTAGGCGCGTTCGACGCGTTCCCAACGCTTATCGCGATCCATGGCGTAGTAGCGACCATCCACGGTTCCAATGCGCGCGTTTTCAACGCCTGCGATGTCTCGCAGGAAGTTCGTGACATATTCCTTGGCCGCTTGGGGGGGCGTGTCGCGCCCATCGGTCAGTGCATGGATGACAACGGGAACGCCAGCATCGCCAAGGACCTTCACCAGCGCAGCGATGTGGTCTTGATGCGCATGCACGCCGCCGGGCGACATAAGGCCCAGAACATGGCTGGTGCCGCCCGTTCGCTTCAGCGTCTCGATATGATTGACCAGGGACGGATTGCCGGCGACCTCGCCATCGTCCAGCGCCTTGCCGATCATCAGCAGATCCTGCAGGACAACACGGCCGGCACCCAAGTTCATATG
>JBCCER010000017.1:0-39724 GCA_039030175.1 Pseudomonadota bacterium | reverse complement strand
GGCCGGCTGGGTCACCGACGTGGCAAAACAGCTCAAGCTGGACGATATGCGGGTGATTGAAGCCCCCTACGGCCAGCTTCCCGACCTGTCGACTGTCGATACCGATCGCGACGTGGTCTTCACGTGGAACGGCACGACATCTGGCGTCCGCGTTCCAAATGGCGACTGGATCAGCGACGGTCGAGCCGGCCTCACGATCTGCGATGCTACCTCGGCCGTTTTCGCCATGGATTTGCCCTGGCTGAAACTGGATGTCGTCACCTGGTCCTGGCAAAAAGTGCTGGGCGGCGAAGCAGGGCACGGCATGCTCGCGCTGAGCCCGCGTGCAGTAGTGCGCCTTGAGCACTTTAGTCCGGAGCGTCCCCTGCCCAAGATTTTCCGCCTCACCAAGGGTGGCAAGCTGATCGAAGGTATCTTTCGAGGCGAGACCATCAACACGCCGTCGATGTTGGCCGCCGAGGATGCGCTGGATGGGCTGCAATGGTCTGAGTCCATCGGCGGGCTTGGCGCCTTGATCGAGCGCTCGCAGCGAAATCTCGCGGCACTGGAGGCGTGGGTCGCCAATCGGCCATGGATCGAATTTCTGGCCGAAGAGCCCGGACATCGGTCAAGTACTTCGATCTGTCTGAAGATCGTCGACCCTTGGTTTACCTCCCTTGACGCCGAAGCTAAGGCGTCCGTTCCAAAGCGGATCGCTGCCATGCTCGATAAAGAGGGTGTTGCGTTCGACATCAACGGCTATCGAGACGCTCCGCCCGGCCTGCGGATCTGGGGCGGTGGCACTGTCGAGACCGGTGATATCGAGGCCCTGCTGCCTTGGCTGGATTGGGCCTACGCCCAAATCCGCGATGAGCAGGCCCAGGCCGCCTAGAGCAAATCCCTAGACCAGACACTGTTTTCGTTGGTCCGGCCAGAGCGTCCGCGCTGTCGCGACCGAATGCCTATTCGAGGACCCTTTCATGCCCAAAGTCCTGATTTCCGATAAGCTAAGCCCCGCCGCCGTTGCCATCTTTGAGCAGCGCGGTATCCAAGCAGACCTTAAGCCCGGTCTTTCGCCCGACGAACTGCTCGACATCGTCGGCGACTATGAGGGGCTGGCCATCCGCTCGGCCACAAAGGTTACGCCAAAGCTTCTCGACGCTGCGACCAATCTGAAGGTTGTCGGCCGGGCGGGAATTGGCGTCGACAATGTCGACGTGCCGGCAGCAACGGCCAAGGGTATCGTCGTGATGAACACGCCGTTTGGCAATTCAATCACCACGGCCGAACACGCTATCGCTATGATGTTCGCGTTGGCGAGGCAAATCCCTGAAGCCAATGTATCCACGCAAGACGGCAAGTGGGAAAAGTCCCGGTTTATGGGCGTTGAACTGACCGCCAAGACGCTCGGTATCATCGGCGCCGGCAACATCGGCAGCATCGTTGCCGATCGTGCCTTGGGGCTGCGCATGAAAGTGGTCGCCTACGACCCATTCCTGTCAGAAGAACGGGCAGTTGATCTCGGGGTCGAGAAGGTCGAATTGGAAGAACTGTTCCGCCGAGCCGACATCATCACGATGCATACGCCGCTGACCGATCAAACACGCAACATCGTTAATGATGAAGCCTTTGCGCAAATGAAAGACGGTGTGCGCATCGTCAATTGCGCCCGAGGTGGCTTGATCGACGAAGCTGCGCTGAAAGCGGCCCTCGAATCTGGGAAGGTAGCGGGCGCTGCTCTTGACGTTTTCGTTGAAGAGCCGGCGCGAGAAAATGCTTTGTTTGGCCTGCCCAACGTAGTCTGCACGCCTCATCTGGGTGCGTCGACCAGCGAGGCGCAGGAGAATGTAGCCCTTCAGGTCGCCGAACAGATGTCCGACTATTTGCTGACCGGTGCCGTAACCAACGCGCTCAATATGCCCTCCGTCAGCGCGGAAGACGCACCGCGCCTACGCCCATATTTGAAACTCGCCGAACAGCTCGGAAGCTTCGCCGGCCAGATCACCGAATCGGGCATCAGGGAAGTTCAGATCGAATATGAGGGCGAGAGCGCTTCCCTCAACACGCAGCCGATCACGGCCACTATTCTGACTGGGTTGCTGCGACCGTTTATCGACTCGGTCAATCAGGTTTCCGCGCCGGTCATCGCCCGTGAACGCGACATCGTGTTGAAGGAAACAAAAACGGACGGGGCAACCGACTATGCCACGTTGATCCGATTGACTGTGACAACGGACCGGCGCGCTCGGTCGGTGACTGGTTCGCTGTTCGGAGGGCAAAAGCCACGCCTGGTGGCGGTGGAAGAGATTCCGCTCGAGGCCGAACTCAGCCCGAACATGCTGTTCGTCCGCAACAAGGACAAGCCGGGTCTGATCGGACGACTGGGCACCACCCTGGGAGACGCTGGCATCAATATTGCCAACTTCCATCTGGGTCGCCACGAGGACCGCAGCGGCGAAGCAATAGCCCTACTGTCTATCGACCAGCAGCCAATGGATATGTTGATAGAGACGGTCTGTAGTCTGCCCGGCGTTGAGCGCGTGAAAGCTCTGCGGTTTTGATCTGTCTTCGCAGTTGCGCGCCCGATTGCGGCTCTCTAGCTTGCGGCTGATATGAGCGTTTCCGACCCTACCAACGCCCTGTTGCCCGCTGGGCTGCACGATCTATTGCCGCCCGACGCTGCGCACGAGGCGGCGATTATCGAACGGGTCATGGCTATTGTCGCGGCGCATGGCTATCAGCGCGTGAAGCCGCCGCTGATCGAGTTCGAAGATTCGCTGCTCGACGGCCCGGGGGCGGGCCTGGCGACGGACACGTTCCGGTTAATGGACCCAGTCAGCCAGCGCATGATGGGCGTGCGAGCAGATATGACAGTGCAGGTTGCGCGCATTGCCGCCTCACGCCTGTCGAAGGCGCCGCGCCCGCTGCGCCTGAGTTACGCCGGACAGGTTCTGCGCGTGCGGGGGACGCAGCTAAGGACTGAGCGGCAGTTCCCTCAGGTAGGTGCGGAACTGATCGGTGCTGACCCCGCCAGTGCGGATGCCGAGATCATTGCCTTGGCTGCCCATGCCCTGACGGATATCGGGGTTCGCAATCTGTCGATTGACCTTACGGTCGCCGCACTGGTGCCGGATCTGCTGGCGAGCCTTGATGTCGCTGTAGAAGATGCCGTGGCTTTGAGGGCCGCGCTCGACCGAAAGGATGCCGCCAAGTTGGCCCAGATAAACGGCAGCGCGGGCGGCATCTTGCGGGCACTTTTGGAAGCCTCGGGACCAGCGGATAGAGCGCTGTCTGCGATCGAGGCTATCGACTTGCCATCCGCGGGGGCGGCGCTGCGCCATCGGCTGGCGCAAGTGGTTGAGCTTCTGCGGCGCGACTTGCCGGACCTCTCGTTGACCATCGACTGGGTTGAGCATCGGGGCTTTGAGTATCATACCGGCGTCGGCTTTACGGCATTTGCGCGTGGCGTTCGGGGGGAACTCGGCGGCGGCGGCCGTTACTTGGCGGGTGAGGAAAGCGCCACGGGCTTTTCGCTGTATCTCAGCAGCGTGCTGCGTGCCGTACCGCCCTCAGGCTCCGGAAAAAGCGTCTATGTGCCGGTTGACCAGCGGGAACAAGCTGTTGCTCTTCGGGCTGAAGGTTGGGTCACTATCCTCGGTCTGGATGAGGTCGCTGACGCGACTATGGAAGCCCGACGTCTGGGATGCACACATCTTTGGTCTAAGGGCGCCGTGACGGCACTTGCGGAAGACTAGGAAGGAACAACCGGTTCATGAGCAACGTGGTGGTCGTCGGCTCGCAATGGGGCGATGAGGGCAAAGGTAAGGTCGTCGATTGGCTGTCCAATAGGGCCGACGTGATCGTGCGCTTTCAGGGCGGCCACAATGCGGGCCATACGCTGGTTATCGGCGAGAAAGTCTTCAAGCTTAGCTTGCTTCCGTCCGGGGTCGTGCGACCAGGCAAGCTGTCAATCATCGGCAACGGCGTCGTCGTCGATCCTTGGGCCCTTTTCAACGAAATCGATGCGATCCGCGAACAGGGTGTCGAGATTACGCCTGACAATCTAATCGTCGCCGACAACGCACCGCTGATCTTACCGGTTCACGGTGCGGTCGACCGGGCGCGCGAAGCCAAAAGGCTTGGTACGACGGGCAGGGGTATTGGGCCTGCTTACGGCGACAAAATCGCCCGTCGGGCGATCCGCGTCTGTGACCTGAAGGAACCGGACGTTTTGGCGCGCAAGGTCGACGCCCTCTTGGCCCACCACAATGCCCTGCTGCGCGGATTGGACGCCGACGAAATTGACCGCGACTGGCTGCTTCAGCAGATCTCCGACATAGCGCCCAGGATTGAACCGTTTGCTGGCGTTGTCTGGCAACGGCTTGACGCGTTGCGCGGCGAGGGCAAGCGAATTCTATTCGAGGGTGCGCAGGGCGCTCTTCTCGACGTCGATCATGGCACCTATCCGTATGTCACTTCGTCCAACACGGTCGCCGGCAATGCAGCCGCCGGCAGCGGCCTTGGCCCCGGTGCGCTGAATTATGTCTTGGGCATCACCAAGGCCTACACCACACGCGTGGGTGCCGGCCCGTTTCCAACTGAGCAAGATAATGAGATCGGTGAGCGGCTAGGCGAGCGAGGCCATGAATTCGGGACCGTCACCAGTCGGCGTCGGCGCTGTGGCTGGTTTGACGCTGTAGCTGTCCGTCAGGCTGTAAAGACAGGCGGCATTCGCGGCATCGCGCTGACCAAGCTGGATGTGCTTGATGGTTTCGAGACTTTGAACCTCTGCACCGGCTATCGATTGGGTGACGAGACGATCCATCATCTGCCGTCCGGCGAGGGCGCGCAGGCGCGAGTCGAGCCGATCTACGAAACGCTCGACGGTTGGACGGATAGCACACAGGGTGCGCGAAGCTGGGCCGAGCTACCGGCGACGGCCATCAAGTACATACGGCGCATCGAAGAACTGATCGAGGCACCGGTGGCGCTGCTTTCGACCAGTCCAGAGCGCGACGACACGATCATGGTGACCGATCCGTTTTCGGATTGATCTGGGAAAACAAACGCCGGTCGGGTGACCCCGCCGGCGTCCAGATTGGCAGTACAGTTGCTGCTAACTAACGATGATCTCGACAATGCGTGAGGGTGCCTGGCCCTCGACCGCCTCCGCTGGCATCGCTGGGTTTTCTTCGCCAAAGACCCGTATCACGATCTCTTCCGGGGCGAGGCCGCGGGAGATCAAGCCCTCGGCTGCCGACTGGGCGCGCAGGCGGGACAGGTCTTGGTTGTAACTGGCCGAGGTCGATCCGTCTGTATGACCGTCCAATAGAAGTGAAGCCGACCCGGTTTCGCTGGCGACCAGGACGGCCGTATCAAGAATGCTGTTCGCGTCGGCTGACAGAACAGCACTGTCCCAATCGAAAAACACGACAAAGCTGGTCTGCCCAATCGGCTCGATCGCCGCCGGTTGCGCTGCGGAAGCAAACGTTAGAGTGTTGCTAGTAGCGCCGACAGCGAGATCGCCCTCAGACGAGCCGACTTCAAACTGGACCTCCTCAAACCCTCCGTTATCGGGTGTCGAGGCCAGCCGATCAGGGGCGGTTGACGACGCGCTCGCCATTTCAGGGGAAAAGCCACCAACGCGTCCAGTCCAAGTTCCCCACGGGCCACTTGGAATCGGTAAGGAGGCCACTAGCGGAGATGCCACAGCGGAATGTGCCAATCGTGACCCCGAATAGGCCGCCAGAATTGTTTCGCTGTTCAATTCGTCGAGCGCGCTAACCACCATACTCAGCGTCGACACGTCCGGTGCGAGTTCGCCGGCGGGAATAGCACTGATTAACAGGTTGGAAGGATCGTTCTCGATCTGACCAGCAGCCAGCGTGTCGCCGAGCCCTTCCGCCACGCCGCCGTCAAGCTGCGCCATCGCGGGCGTCGAAAGCCCGATCACGGCTGAGGCTAGAAGCAGCAGGGAACGAAGACGCACGGTCACACTCCGCAAGAGTCAATCGGCCGAGCCGATAGTTGCTCGGGAAAGTATCCGGCGATTGCCGCCATCTCAAGAAGGATCGCCATACTTCTGTTGCATTTGGGCAAGCTGTGTCTTTTATGTGACATCTTCAGACTGAACGACGGTTTGCCTGCTTTTTTCATGCGAGCGCATGGCGGCATCAAAACGGCGCCGGTCCGTCCTTGGACCGGCGCCGATGTCTAACATGGTGCTCTGGTGCAGGAAGTCCAGCTGATCAGGCGTCGCTCGTCGCCAGCCTTTCCTGCATCGCCGCATTGCGTATGGCTTTTTGAAGCTTTTCGAACGCCCGCACCTCAATCTGGCGGACGCGCTCGCGGCTGATGTTGTAATGCTGGCTCAACTCTTCCAGCGTGGTCGGGTTATCGCGCAGTCTGCGCTCGGTAAGAATGTGCCGCTCGCGATCGTTGAGGCCTTTCATGGCGTCGCGCAGCAACGCGCGCCGTTTAGACAGTTCCTCTTGATCGGCGAGCTGGATTTCCTGGCTCTCCGATTCGTCGACCAGCCAGTCCTGCCACTCACCTTCCGAATCGGCTCTCAGGGGCGCATTCAGCGAATGGTCCGGGCTCGCCAGACGTCGGTTCATGTTAATGACGTCCTGCTCGGGCACATCCAATCGCGTCGCGATCTCGGTCACCGTTTCCGGTTGCAGGTCGCCTTCGTCGATGGCTTGGAGCTGTCCTTTCAACTTGCGCAGGTTAAAGAACAGCTTCTTCTGGGCCGCCGTGGTGCCCATTTTGACCAGCGACCAGCTGTGCAGGATGTATTCCTGGATTGCGGCTCTAATCCACCACATGGCGTAGGTCGCCAGTCGGAAGCCGCGCTCGGGATCGAAGCGCTTGACCGCCTGCATCATTCCAACATTGCCTTCCGAGATCAGTTCAGAGACCGGAAGGCCGTAGCCGCGATAGCCCATGGCGATTTTCGCCACCAGGCGCAAATGGCTGGTGACCAGCTGATGGGCTGAGTCGGTGTCTTCGTGCTCGCGCCAAGCTTTGGCCAGCATGTATTCCTGCTGGGGCTCCAGCATGGGGAAGGTACGGATTTCTTGAAGATAACGCGTCAGGTTGCTCTCAGAGCCAACCACGGGAACGCTTGGTTTGGATGCCATGTCGGGAATCCTTCAGTTCCGGTTATTGAGTTCGAGCCCCGCTCATGCAGCGACTCTCTCACGGGTTCAGGTTAGTCGCAGCAGCGCCCTAACCCAGTGACCGTTTGCACAGTATAACCTGGTTTCCATCCGCCTGCCAAATTACTGGATTAATTCCAACTTTTGGCAGAGATCTTTCATATCGTTAGGAATCTCAGTCTCAAACACCATCGGTTGTTGCGTGTCAGGATGAACGAAAGACAGAACCTTGGCGTGCAGCGCCTGACGGTCCATCACGATGCCGCGAGTCGCCAAGTGCTTGGCGCCGCCGCCATACGTTTTGTCTCCGATGATCGGGTGGCCAAGCGACGCCAAATGGACCCTGATTTGATGCGTACGGCCGGTTTTGAGACGACACTCGATAAGGCTCGCAAGGGGGTGGGCCCGGTCGCCAAAGGTGGTGATGGTGCGGTAAAGGGTCAAGGACGGCCGACCGGTCTCAACCACGGCCATTTTCTTTCTATTGCGCGCGCTGCGTCCGATCGGCGCGTCGATAAACCCACTTCTGGGCCACGGCGCGCCGCTGGCGAATGCCCAGTAGGTTCGCGATAGGCTTCGGTCTTGAAACTGAGCCTTCAGACCGGCATGGGCGGCATCATTCTTGGCAACCACAATGAGGCCGCTTGTTTCCTTGTCCAAGCGGTGAACGATGCCAGGCCGAGCCACGCCGCCGATCCCCGAAAGACTGTCGCCGCAATGGGCCAGTAAGGCGTTGACCAGCGTGCCCTCGCGATTGCCCGGGGCGGGATGAACCACCAAACCGGAGGGCTTGTCGACCACCAATAGCGAGGCGTCTTCGTAGACAATTGTCAGTGGCAGCGCTTCGGGCTTGGCTTCGGCAGGCTCGGCCGCCGGGATCCGCACGATCAGTCGCTGCCCCGGTTTGACCCTCGCCGACGGCTCCAGTACCCTCTGGCCGTCGACGGATACCAGGCCATTCTCAATCAAGGTTTTCAACCGCGAGCGAGATAGATCTGGGATCGCGTCGGCCAGCACCTTGTCCAATCGGCCGGTTGTGTCGGCAGTGACCGTCAAGGTGCGTTCGTCCGCAGTATCCCGCGTTCCATGCGTGTCGCCGAGGTCATCCATTGCGCGCACTGAAATTTGCCGTCATCTCCATGGGGGTCTTGCTGGTTGCAGGCTTTGCCGTGCTGGTCTTCGGATTCATCCAGCTGGCAAATTCCCCCTCGTCGGACATTCCGCCAATCATGGAACTGCCGCTAGACCGGCTAGGCGTGCCAGCAGGCGCGCAGGTTATATCGGTGGCTGAGATCGCAGACCGATTGGTCCTTTTGCTCCAAACCGCGGATGGCGAACAAAGTCTGCTCATGGTCGACGCCGAGTTGCTTTTCGAGGCCGCGGGCGAAGGACAATGAGTCTTTCATCCATTGTTTGCCAATGCCATGTGCCCACAGTTCCGTTTGAGATCATTGCGATACCCTAGGAGATGACCGCTGAACTTCGCGAGTGATAATGTTGCTGGAGTTGCCGAACCCATCCTAAGGGCGCTTCAGAAGGGGATGGAAGGCGCCGCGCCATCATATGGTGGCGACCCAGTTACCGGCGAACTAGACCCGTTGTTCGGTGATCTTTTCGGTTGCCCGGTGATGGTACTTCCGGTGACGACCGGTGGCGCGGCCAATGGCCTGGCCCTGTCTTCCATGGCGCCCCCTTATGGCGGTATCTTCTGCCATGAGGAAGCCCACGTCGCGGTCGACGAATGCGGCGCCCCTGAGTTCTTCACCGGCGGCGCGAAAGTGATTCCGCTCCCCGGGCCAAATGGAAAAATCGATCCAGCGGCTTTGGAGCAGGCGATCGAGCGAGTCGATTTTCGCGGCATTCACGGCGTGAAGCCGGCGGCTTTGTCGATCACCCAATTGTCCGAATGTGGCACCGCCTATCAGCCGGACGAGATTGCCGCGCTGACCAAGATTGCAAAGCGCCACGGCGTTGCCGTCCATATGGATGGCGCTCGTTTCGCCAATGCAGTAGCCAGCCTTGAGGTGTCGCCCGCTGATATGACCTGGCGTGCGGGGGTCGACATGCTGAGTTTTGGTGCGACCAAGAATGGCTGCCTGATGGCCGAAGCGGTCGTGGTCTTCAATCCGACCGACGCGCAGCGAACCGACTTAGTCTATCGCCGCAAACGCGCTGGACAATTGCTGTCCAAGCACAGACTCCTTGCGCTGCAGTGGCGCGCCTATTTAGCCGATGGGCTGTGGCTCGATTTTGCGCGGCATGCGAATGCGCAGGCGGCAAGGCTTGCACAAGGGCTTCGGTCAGTACCTGGAACCGAACTGATGTACCCGGTCGACGGCAACCAACTGTTTGTCAATTGGCCTGATACCGTCGCTGAGGAGTTGCGAACAAAGGGGGTCGGCTTGTCACCCTGGCCTGGTGGCGGCTGGCGGATGGTGACAGCCTTCAACACCAACCCGGACGATGTCGACCGCCTGGTCGCTTTGGCTGCGGAAGCGGTAAAATCCACGACCGCCTGACATGCTGGGGCTTGCGCCGCGCCCGGACGTGCACTAAGTCATCGGATCTCGGCTTCCGACCGGGCTGCCCCCGCGGGGCTTCACCAGCCTGTGTCCCCTTCGTCTAGAGGCCTAGGACACCGCCCTCTCACGGCGGCAACAGGGGTTCGAATCCCCTAGGGGACGCCATTGATTTCAACGCCTTGGCTGAATCCAGATCATCCATTAGCGTTCAGTTCGCAGCGCGAAACTCTCTAACCATGGCCGCATCGTTGAAATGGCCAAGGTCGTAACCGCGATGCGCCTCTACTATGGTCTAATCGTCTCGTAATGGGCATGACTATCGATCAGCTAATTTGCGATGCTCGCCTCGTATCAAGAGTGATCTTCTTGGGATTGGACATAAGAGACGCCGGCACCTTGACCTCCCAACCTGCTGTACTCGTTGAAGCTTGTTTTGAGAGACGCCAGTCATGATCGATGGTCGCCTATCCTCAACTCTTACGGGCATATCCGGCATTCTCGTTGCCCCTTTCGACCCGGAGGACGAGTTCGATGCCGGACCTCTCAAGCCGATCATCGATAAGGCCATCGGGGCCGGGGTCCATATTCTGGTGGCTAACGGCAACACCGGTGAATTCTATGGCCTGACCATCGAGGAGGCTGAAAACTTCGTTCGCGTCGTCGCGGAGCAGATTGACGGGCGCGTGCCGTTGCTGGCCGGGGTCGGCCGGTCCGTCAAGGATGCATGTCGGCTCGCCAAACTCTCGGCGAGTGCAGGGGCGTCGGCGCTGATGGTTCATCAACCGCCGGACCCATTTGCCGCACCGCGGGGCTTTGTTGAGTATGTCAGGCGGGTCCGCGATGCGGCCGATGGTTTGCCGCTGGTGTTGTATCTGCGGAACGACACGATTGGCATTTCGGCAATTTCGGAGGTTTGTACGCTGGACGGGGTGATCGGCGTCAAATGGGCCACGCCCAACTCGCTGAAGCTCGCTGCGGCGATCAAGGCATGTCCGGATCATATCGTTTGGGTCGGCGGCTTGGCCGAGGTATGGGCACCCGCCTTCTACGCTGTTGGGGCACGGGGGTTCACCTCAGGGTTGATTAATGTCTGGCCCGAGCGATCGGTGGCGATCCACGAAGCGCTGGAGAAGGGCGACTATCAAACAGCCAACGGGCTGATCGATGGCATGCAGGATTTTGAAGAGGTTCGGGCGGAGGAGCTGAACGGCACCAACGTCACAGTCGTGAAAGCCGCGCTCGCCATGATGGGCTGCGATTGCGGGCCGACCCGCCCCCCTTCAGCCTGGCCGCTGACCGGATCACAGTCGGCCAAAGTCAGGAGTTTCCTGGACCGCCATGGACTGCTTGGCCCAACTGGCGGTGAATCATCGTGACGCCTCAATAAATGGCATTTGCCATGCTTGGCGCGGGTTGGTCGGCGCAAGCATTTTTGGCTTCGGTTTAGTCAGACAGATCGGCGATGCAGCTGCGGACGTTCATCCGTTGAATATGGCCGAGATCATCGACCTCGAGGAGGTCGGCCATTTCACACCGCACGATTATTTGAACTGCCTAAAATCTTCGGTGTCATTCTTCTATCGCAGGAACACAGCGATCATCGGTGTCATCCTTCAACCGCCGTCATCCGACACAACCTGCCTTATTTTCAGCGTTGTCGGGCGCGGTTTTTACAAGCCAGAAGACTATGGAGCCTGTCTATCCGCGGCAGCGATCAATGCCAGTCTTCAGGTAGATTCGGAACGTGTTTTCTTGATGCTGTGCGGAGAGATCTGCCCTAGATTGGTGTTTATCGTCACCCAAACAAAACTCTTAGGAGACCGTTGATGAAACGGATGTCTTGGTCGATTTGCGCCGTTTTTGGTGTGCTTTTGGTGCCGGCGGTCGCTTTTGCTGAGAATTGCCATCATCTACCGGCGGCGGACCAACAAAATGGGGAGGCGGAGAGAGTTTCGGAGTTTGGCCGCTATCAGGGCTATTCCGAGGCCATTTACGACAGTTATGTCCGTACCTCTGTCTACCTACCGATGTCCGATGGGGTGAGGCTGGCGACAGATGTCATGGTGCCAGCGGTTGACTGCGAGCCGACGGACGTCGCGCTGCCGGTCTTGTGGACCTTCTCTCCCTATAAGCGAGCCTATCTGGACGGACCGGGCGGCGCTGGTGGGGTGCTGACGGCGATCGAGGATCAGGGCGTCGAAAACCTTGTGCGCCACGGCTATGTCATTGCGGCGGCTGCCATTCGAGGCACCGCGGCCTCGTTCGGCGAGTACCGCGGCTTGTTCGCGCCGATCGAGGCGCGAGACGCCTATGAGATCAACGAATGGCTGGCGGCCCAGCCCTTTAGCAACGGCCGCATAGGCATGATCGGGGGGTCCTATCAGGGCATCACCCAGCTCGCGCTGGCCGCGCTCGACCCGCCGCACTTGGAGGCAATGTTCCCCAGCGTCATCGTCTTCGACAACTACGAGATCGTGCATCCCGGTGGCATCTTCCGCCACTCGCTGTGGAGCAACTGGGCCCAGCTTCGCTACAATCTGGACATGGTCATGCCGTCCGTGCCGGTCGATGACGACCCGCATGCCCTGTTGCTGAACCAGGCGGTCAATCAGCACTGGATCCGCTGGCCAGTGGTCGAGGCCCTGCGCGCCGCCAATTTCCGGGACTACAACCAGCCGACCTTCTCATGGCAGGCCAACAATCTATCCACCCACCTCGACGCCATTAACGCGGCGGCGATCCCGATGTACCTACTGGATGGCTGGAACGACGTCTTCGCCACCGACATGCTGTTTTGGGCCGCCAACTACGAAGGTCCGCTGCGCATGATGATTGGTCCGTGGACCCACAATTCCAAGCACGACCCCCAACCGGTGGTCGAGGAACGCGACCGCCTGACGGCGATCGAAATGCTGCGCTGGTTCGACTATTGGCTGAAGGACATCGATAACGGCATCATGGACCAGGATGCCATTGAATACACGGTCCTGACCGGCCCGGACCTGGCCCATGAATGGCGCGAAACGCCGTCCTGGCCCCCTCAAGGCATTGCGCCCCAGACGCTTTATTTCACCGCCGGCAACATGCTGACCGACGATACCCCGACGGAGAGCGGCGCCGACTCGTACGAGTTGGATTACAACGCAACGCGGGGGCCGAATTCTCGCTTCTATGACATCAACATCCCCGTGACCTACGACACCATTGCGGCGACGAACGCAAGGGCACTGACCTATATCACCGAGCCGCTGACGGAGGACACGGAACTGATCGGCTTTCCGGTCATGACACTCTACGTCTCGTCCACCGCGAACGACGGTGACTTCCACGTGTTCGTGTCCCAGGTCGAACCGAACGGCACAGCCTGGTACGTTACTGAGGGCCTGTTGCGCGCCTCTCAGCGCCAAGAAGGCCAGGCACCGTGGGAAAACTACGGTCTGCCCTATCAGACCCACACCAGCGCCGACGTCCAGACCCTGACCCCGGGCGAGATCGTTGAGCTCAACTTCTACCTGATCCCAACTTCCATGGTGCTGCACGAGGGCAACCGGCTGGCCGTGGCCATCACCGGCGCAGATGCCGACAACACTACCGGGATCGTGTTTGAGGAGTTGCCGACGATCAGCCTCCATCGCGGCCCCGACCACCCTTCCAGCATCGAACTGCCGATCCAGCAACAGCAATAGACCCGTCCGGATGATCCGCGTGCCAGTCATGCGGGGCATCTGCTAGACAGGTGTGTCACTGCTTGGAGATCTGTCGTGAAATCATTCCCTGTACTCGGCAGCGCCGTCGCCCTGGCGCTGCTAACCTGCGATGCTGCCCTAGCCGAAACCTGCCACCGTATGCTGGCCGCCGACCCACCGAGCGGCGAGGGGGAGCGGGTTTCGTCATTTGGCCAGTATCAGGGCTATTCCGAAGCGATCTACGACAGCTATATCCGCACCTCCCTCTATCTGCCGATGTCGGACGGGGTTCGCCTGGCGACCGACGTCATGGTGCCGGCCATCGATTGTGTGGCGACCAATGATGCGCTGCCGGTGTTGTGGACCTTCACACCTTACAAGCGCGCCTACTTGAACGGCGATGGCCCTGTCCTTACCGCTATCGACGACCAGGGCGCTCAGGATTTGGTGCGCCACGGCTATGTGATTTCGGCGGTCGCCATTCGAGGTACTGCCGCCTCGTTTGGCGAGTATCACGGCTTGTTCGCGCCGGTCGAGGCGCGCGACGCCTACGAGATCACCGAATGGCTGGCCGAGCAGCCCTTTTCCAATGGCCGCATCGGCATGATCGGCGGTTCCTATCAGGGTATCACCCAGCTTGCCCTCGCGGCGCTCGACCCACCCCATCTGCAGGCGATCTTCCCCAGCGTGGTGGAGTTCGACACTTACGATTCCGTCTATCCCGGCGGCATCTTTCGCCATTCGGTTTGGACCGGCTGGGCCCAAACGCGGTACCTGCTGGACATGGTCATGCCGTCCGTGCCGGTTGACGACGATCCGAACGGCCTGTTGCTGAATGAGGCGACTAATCAGCATTGGGACAATTGGCCGGTCATCGAAAATCTGCGCGCGGCCGCCTTTCACGACTACGACCAGCCCTCCTTCTCTTGGACGGCCAACAATCTTTCCACCCAGCTCGATGCCATCAACGAAGCCGCCATCCCGATGTATCAGATCGGCGGCTGGAACGATGTCTATCCGATCGATACGCTGTTCTGGGTCGCCAACTATGCCGGCCCGCAGCGCCTGATGATGGGACCGTGGACCCATAACTCCAAGTTCGACCCCGACGCGATCGTCGAGGAACGTGACCGCCTCACGGTGATCGAGGAGCTGCGCTGGTTCGACTATTGGCTGAAGGACATCGATAACGGCGTGATGGATGAAGATGCCATCAATTACACGGTGCTCACGGGACCGGACTTGACCCATGAATGGCGCCAGACGCCGTCTTGGCCACCGGAGGGGATCGAAACCGAGACGCTGTATCTCAGTGCCGGAAACGTGCTCTCCGACGACCCTCCGTCGGCGGATGGTGTCGATAACTATCTCTTGGACTACACCGCCTCGCGGGGGCCGAACTCCCGCTTCTACAGCGGCGATATCCAGGTCATCTACAACAACATGGCCGATACCAACGCCCAAGCCCTGACTTATCTGACCGAGCCGCTAGGCGAAGACATGGAACTGATAGGCTTTCCAGTCATCACGCTCTATGTCTCCTCTACCGCGAACGACGGCGACTTCCACGTATTCCTGTCTCAAGTCGAACCCGATGGCACGGCCTGGTACGTTACCGAGGGGTTGTTGCGCGCCTCGCAGCGCCAGCTGGCCGACTCGCCTTGGGAGAACTACGGCCTGCCGTACCAGACCCACACACATTCCGACGTGCGGACTCTCGTACCCGGTGAGGTGGTAGAGCTCAACTTCTACATGGTGCCAACCTCCATCTTCCTGCACGAGGGCAACCGCCTCGCTCTGGCAATCATGGGCGCGGACGCCGACAGCACCACGGGCATCGTTTTCGATGAACTCCCCACTGTCAGCATCCACCGCGGGCCGGACACACCGTCCGCCATCGAACTGCCGTTACAGGGGTAGAACGCACGATCTCGACGAGACGACTTTCGACAGGTCTTAGTGGGTCATTGTGGCTTGCGCCCTGAGCATGCGACCTGCTGCTTGTGCTGTGACTGTCTTGCTCCTTTGCAAAATTGCTTGGCGAGAAGCTCAGGAAGACAGTTCACCGGGCAGCGGTGTGTTTGCATAGCGTTGTCGAAGAGCCTTGTGACAAACTTCACTCGACTATGCCGCTCGGATCGTTCAAATGACACAATTCCAACGATGCCAAAGTCTCCGCCAGCTTGGCATGACACAGATGGCTTTGGAGATGAGCGATGAGAACTGGATCGAGCCTAGCGGCGCAAGCTGGGCGAGGGTCAGTTGGCAATCGTTTGTCCGAAGCGACAGCTGCCTGCGGATGGGGCGCGTTCAGTCTGGGTCCGCTGGCCGAGTTAGTTTGCAGACAGCAAAATCTTGACGCATCTGCGTCTTGATGCACTGAAATGACGGATGTGAAGGCCCATTATGGATCCCAGGACTGTCAAAACCGAAACTCGATATGGCGCCATGTATGTGCCAAAGGCGGATACCTATATCGGCCGGTCTCTGGTCCAGTACGGTGAATGGACACAGCGGGAGCTAGCCGTCATCGGTCAGCTGATAAAACCAGGGATGGTGGTTGCCGATGTTGGCGCCAATATCGGCACACACACATTAGCAATGGCGAAGATGGTTGGTGCGGCCGGACAAGTGGTGGCCTTTGAGCCACAGCCATTTACCTTTCGTATCTTGTCGACAAATCTCCTGGTAAATGGATGCAGGAACGTTGTCGCTATTAACGCTGGGGTTGGCTCCCAAGAGGCCTGGATCGATGTCCCCGAGTTGGACTACGAGAAGCCAACCAATTTTGGCGCGTTGAATATTGGCGGACGGACGCGCTCAATCGCCGACGTTACGGCACGAATGCCCGTCCCGCAGCTCAAGCTCGACGACGTTCCAGTCATGAGAGATGTCAGGCTCATCAAGATCGACGTGGAGGGAATGGAAGAGGCTGTAATCGCCGGCTCTAGCAATTTGATCGAACGCAATCGCCCGATCCTTTACGTCGAGAACGAATGTCCTGGCGACACGTCGGAGAGTTTGATCAGAGTAATCCAGGACCTCCACTATGAAATATACTGGGACATCGCGCCACTATTTTCTGAAAGCAACTACAACCGCAAGAAGGAAGATATATTCGGCAAAATAGTATGTATCAATATGCTGTGTGTTCCTTCGGATAGAGACCATAGAGTAACAAACTTCAGACAGCTGAAAGACCCCAAAGAACATCCTAGAGCTACGCGCTGAGTGTTTCGAGTTTAGCTCGGTGCGTATTCAAGACTACGCGGCTCTTCAGCGATTTTTTGGCGTGCCTATTCGGCGTTCTTGTCCACGCGCTCGCGCATCGCTTCCGGCATCATTCCTTTATTAGGCTTCAGACACATAACCAATGGGAGGTGGTGGCGGCGATAGAGATGGCCGCAAGAAAGTTGGCAGCGCTCCGGTCGTATCTGGTGGCGATGCGTCGGAATTCCTTGAGCTGGCCGAACATTTGCTCAATGGCGCTTCGACTTCTGCAGAGGTATGGCGAGAAGCAATTTTTCCAGTTTCTTGTCCGCCGTGGCGGGATGTTGGGGACGACCCCGGAAGCTTACACTTGCCGCCTGATCCAATCGCTGTCATCGCCCTTGTCAGCATGTGGGAGGCTGCTGGCGGGGATACGCAGCAGCAAGGTTTCAGCGGCTGTAGAGTCGCACACGCTACTGCCGGTCAGATGAAAGGCAAGAGGTCGACCTTGCTGATCGCTTAAGGCGTGGATCTTGGTGCCCCATCCACCACGCGCACGACCCAACGCCGGGGCACGAGCCCTGCTTTGCCACCATTGGCGAACTGCTGAGCTCTGACGGCGGTGCTATCCAGCATCACTTCAAGAGCAGGGCCGCCGTTATCAGCAAGCGTGTCGAAGGTCCGCGTCCAGACGCCCTTCACGGCCCAGCGGAAGAAACGATCATGGAGCGTCTTACGAGGGCCATAGGCCGCCGGGGCGTCGATCCAGCGGCCACTCGATTTGAGCGCAATGACGATACCCGAGATCACACGACAATCATCCACGCGCAGCTTGTCACGGGTATCGGTTGGCAGCAGCAGCTCTAAGCGGGCAAATTGCTCATCGCTGAGCCAGAACAGACCATCGGTATCTTCAAACTACTTTTCAGGAGCTTGAGCCGCACAATCCTGAATTGCATAAACGTCACCTGGGTTTGAAACCCAGACCGCAGAAGCGCCATACCATCAACGTTGAGCAAGCGACGGCGAAACGTAAGTACATACCATTCAGGTGTCACCTTTTTGCCGCGGGCACCTCCTGTTGCCGTGAGCGCCTGCGCAGCCCTAACGAAACCGGCGGAGAAAGACAGCGATGTTCGCCGACATACTTCCTTTATGATCGCTCATAAAGAAGCACAAATCGAGATTGATTTCCGTTGCCATTCGCCTTCATCATCGGCGAGATCCGTATTGAAATCGGAATACAGGCTGCCAAACATGAGCGGTACCCAAAGTCGGCCAATTACCGTTAGCGGGGACAGGTCCCCGTTGCTTAAGCGTATTGCTCCTTCCGCCCGTTGCGTTGAGGTTGGGGTTTGGAAAGGAGATTTTTCCGCAGAGATACTAGACACCGCGAATCCCGCAGAGTTGCACCTCGTCGATCCATGGTCGTTCGAACCCCGATATCCAGGTCGGCTTTATGGTGGCAGGCTCGCAAAGAATCAGTCAGAGATGGACAGAATATATTTCGGCGTCGTTAATAGGTTTAGGTTTTTCAACAACGTACTAGTGCATCGAATGAAGTCAGTCGCGGCGGCAGAAGTCTTTGAACCCAAGTCTCTCGACTGGGTTTATATCGACGGCGATCATTCTTACTCAGCAGTTCTGGCTGACTTACAAGCATGGTATCCGAAGGTTGTTACAGGCGGCTTGTTAACTGGCGATGATTTGGCTTGGAGAGGAGAAGATGGCACGCACCCGGTCAAGGCTGCGGTTCTGGAGTTTTGCCGGCGCAATCAAATATCAACTGTCAATGAAGTAAATAATCAGTTTGTTATTGATGTTGTTAAATAATGATACCGGTATATTTTAATGTCGATTATAATTGTAAAATAATATTGCCTACTGTTTAATAGAATTATTCGACCTAAGCTGACAGTAAAATCTGTCAGCGGTTTGAACTCTGAAACCTGTGGCATGAAAGCATGAATTCAATCGAAGTCGATACTGCTCCCAGCAGGGCTTGGCAGATGCTTAGAAGCGGAAGTCTGGCTGAAGCGGAACGGATATGCCTTGAGGCATTTAGGGTCAAATTTGAACTCTTGGAAGAACTGCCACTTGCAGAAATCTGGACGATGCGTGCCTATTTGTTGGCCAAGTGTGGTTGGGTGGACGACGCCTACTCGCTTATGACGCGCGCCCTTGGCCTGTATCCACAAGACGAGGTCGCGCAAGCGCTCTTGTTACATATCGAGACGGAGCTTCTGATTGGCAGAGACCTAGGCGATGCACCTCCAGAGAGTGAAGGTCTAGAAACGAATGGGAACTTGATTATTGGGGTCGGAAGTGGTCGTTGTGGTTCGACAACGCTAGCAACGCTGTTAGATCGGCAAAACAATGCGCGAGTCTCCCATGAACACTCGCCTATACTGTATTGGAACGGAGCTTCGAGCGCCGACAATTATCACATTGAGAGGTTTCGACGCCTGTCTGCGAGATACGATCTAGTTGGGGACGTTGCTCATTGGTGGCTCCCCCGGCTCGAAATGATGATCCGGCGATTTCCTTCGGTCCGTGTCATTGCGCTAAAGCGAGATCGGCAAGCGACGGTCAGGTCATTTCTTGCAATAAAGGGCGGAAATGGTCGAGGGGCAATAAATCATTGGGTCAAACATGATGGCGATTACTGGAAACCCAACATCTGGGATCCTTGCTATCCAAAGTACCAATCAGATAGTTTGGAAGTTGCTATTGGGGAATATTGGGATGAATACTATCGTAGAGTTGACTCTCTGAAAGAAAATTACCCGAATAACATTAGATTGTTCGAAACTGAGGCCCTCTCGGATCCAGGTACCCAGTCAGCTATTTTGACATTCGCCGGAGTCGCAGAGGACGACCAACACATAATTCCAGGAATCGTGCGCAACCGCGGCAGCATTGCTGATGGTGCCAAAAACCATTGACAGGGTCGCACGGACTGAAATCCCGTCGGGGTTCGCACCGTTTCCTCTATTGAAAACCATAGGCGTACGCATCAAGTGTGGGCCGGAAGCGCTCAGCCTCCCGGCTCAGGCCGCAGAGCCGTATGGCGAGTTTTGCTAACTGTTACGCTGCTTTGAGCTTCCGCTTAGCATAATCCGCGTTCTTGGAGACGCGCTCCTTCATCGTGTCCGGGATTTTCCCCTCTGAGAGCATTTGCTCGCAGGCTGCTAGGCAGTCTTGATACTCTTCTATCCAGTACGCGTTGACTGCGAACTCGTCGAGCAAGCCATAGTCTTTGATCCAATGCTCGACGAAAAGGCCGCCCGGCGAAAATGGTGTTTGAAGACCCTTCTGAGCGAGTTCATAGCCTTCTTGATAGCGCCCTGCTACGCGACACATTCGGCTAGCGGAGTAAAGAGCCTCAACTCTCTCTGGTTGCGCTTTTGCGGCAGTTTTGTAGGCGGCCAATACAGTGTCGAATGGCCATTCAAGTGTCTCTTCGATTCTAGCCGCGTTGTATAAGCTTACATAGACTTCCTCCTGCCAATGCCCCATTTGCGAGCGCCTGATATAGTTGGCTAGTGCCTTTTCCTTTTCGCCAGCGTCTCGATAACTCTGTGCCAGGTAAAAGACGTAGCGAGTGCGCATGAAGTCGTCTTGCTCGACATTTAGCGCGCGTTCCAGCAGCGCGGCGTCTTTCTGGTACTTTTGGGGATCTTTGTTTCTTGCTCCTTCGCGCCCCGATATCACATGAAACCCGTCTGCCATTTCTGGGGCCTTCGATCCGGGTGGACGGTGGACAAACTCGTGCAGGACACCTCGGTATCGATACGGGATCGAATTTCGACAAATCTGCAGTCTGCTATAGCTAGTTGTTCCCTGTCTCATTTCTACGTTGTATGCGTCCGCCGAAAGATTACTCTTAAACTCAATTGGGTCGAATTTTTCGTGACTTATAAATTGATCGTCCGCATCCATCATAAATGCATAGTCTAGGTGGGAGTTTTTTTTGCGCAGAGTCGATAACACGTTCGATCTATTATATGAGAAGCTTTGCCATGGCTCATGATATACACGGCCTGGTAGGTCATTATTCCGGAGCCACTTCTCGATAGTTTCGCGCGTGTTATCGGTTGAACCGGTGTCCTCGATTAATACGTAGTCGACCAAGTGCCGTACGCTGTCGAGGCTCCGCTCAACGATGTGCTCCTCGTTTCGCACGATCATGCACAATCCAATGGTTTTCAAAGCTGGCCTTCCCAGACGTTCCAATGAGAGCGACACAAGTGATTCCGGATTTTGGGGAAATCGGGAACCGCTGCCAAGCCACAATGCCTTTGCGGCGTTTATTCAATCAATGTTGCGTCAAGCCGCATTGCTGGTCGCCTGTTCCAAACTGCGTTGTTCAACTGTTCTGTGCGGTCGGAGGAATATCGGGCCGAATCAATGAGCCTGAAGTTGCCAACCTGCGTAAAAACAATTGCTCTGAAGTCCCTCTCGATAGCCCTGGATTCTGGCGTGACACTGTTGCGATTTGGCAACACTTAGGAATCTTTCGATGACGTCAAAGGGAGGGCAGGAGCTTGTCACAATAGGGGCACAACTGTGGCGAAAGTGAATTTCTCTTTTATGACAAAGAGTTAACAGCCTCTTGGCGTCGCCGTAGCTTTACTCCCTTCGGTTGTGTCGCCTCGATAGTTTTGACCATAGAAGGCTTGCGCGATGATGTTGGTCTGTGTCTTATTCGACCAGGTTTATTTGCGGGAGGGGTGTGCCTTGCCGCCGACAGGGGATTGATAACCATGCTGAACGTTAACGCGCCGTTCCAATCTGATGCCTCCTCCAACACCGGAACCCGCTTTGGCTTGCGCACATGTGCGACCGGTCTGCTGACTGGTGTATCCGCTGCAGCTCTGATGCTGACCGATGAAGCCAAGGCCCAGGAATTCGAGCCTTGGGGCAGCGGTTTTGGCGCCACAGATTTCGAAAATGTCGGCGCGGGCGCCGAGATCTGGATTCCGTTCGCCCAGGACGCTGATAGCGTTACATTTGGTTTTGCCGGCGGCGAAGCACTGGTTGACGGCGATGGTTTCATTGATGTCGGCGTTGGCCATCGCTGGCTAACCAACCCGGATCTGGGTTTGGGCGTTAATGTTTCTATTGGTTACGGCGAAAGCGACAACGGGGCCAATGCGCTTCGTGGTGTTGTCGGTGGTGAGATCTTCTCGGGCAACTGGGACGCCCATTTGAATTTCCAGTATGTCAGCGGTGACGAAGATCCGATTAGCCAAGACCGGATCCTGGGCCCGGGCGAGATCATCGTCGAGGTCAACGACATCTGGATGGAAACCCCCCTGTCGGGCTTCAGCCTCGAAAACGCCATGTCCGGCTTTGATGGCGAAATCGGCTACCACATTTATCAGTTTGACGCGGACAGCTCGATCGATCTCGATCTGCGCCTGTCTGTAGGTGGTTACTACTACTTCGCCGCAGATGAAGAGACGCAATTCGGCCCGTTTGGCGATGTGCTGCCGAATGTCGATTATGACGATGTCTATGGCGGTACTTTGGGCGCGGAGGCGCGGTATTACGGTCTCGGCGGCTTGCCGTCCGGCTCATATCTCTTCGCCGATGTCCGGGGTGAGTATGACAATCAGGACGATTGGGGCGGTCGCGCCCGCGTTGGTGTAGCGGTGGTTTTGGGCGGCGTCGAAGGTCCGCCTGTAACGCCGATTCGCGAAAGGCTGCGTGACCCGGTTGACCGGCGCGCGATGCAGTTTAATGAGCGCACCATCGATCCGCGCGTTGTTGTTGAAGAAGTATTCAGTCCGTTCTCGACCACCGGCGAACTGATTGACACTGTTTGGTTTGCTGATACGCAAGGCACCACCGGTGATAGCGGGGCCGAAGGCGATCCGACCACAATTGACGAGGCGGTTGAACGTTCGCAAGCGGCTGCTGAGATTGGCCTCGGCGATATCATCGTCGTTCAGGATTCCGACTCCAGCAGCGGCCCCGATCTAGAAACATCTGGCCTCACAACTGATGGATTTGCGTTGAGCGATGAGCAAATCCTGCTGAACGCCAATAGCTCCATCCTGCTGCAGGGTGACATCACTGGGAACTTCGGTGTCTATACACCGACGGACGACCCCTTGGTGGAATCGATGAATCCGCGTGCCACGATCAACGGCGCTGAGGGCATTGGTTCAACTCCGCTGCTCACCATTGGCGGCGCCGGTGGCATCGGTGATGGTAACAATGTTCAAGTCATTGGTGTCGGATTCACTCGGGGGCAAATCGGCATCTTGGCCGATGGTGCTTTCAACAACCTGTATCAGGATGTTGAAGTCAGTTTCATGAGAGATATCGCCGAAGATTTCGGTGCGAACGCTGAAGAAACCGGCTTTATCCCACTGACACCTGCGGATGGCGCATCGGCTGACGGCTCACCGGGTGCCGGTTTTGGGGGTGATGGCGGCGATGCCGGTGACGCCGGCGATGGCACGGATGGCGATGGCGGTGGTAATGGCGGCAACGGTGACAGTGCCGGGGCGACCGCATATGCGGCCGGTATCCACATCGTCGATTCAGAGCAAATTTTCCTAGACAACGTTAACGTACACAACATCTCCGCGGTTGCGATTGCTGACGCAGGCGATGGTGCCAATGCCGACATCGGCGGCGCGGCCAGCAATGGCGGCAGTGCGATCGGCGGTTCAGGTACCTCCGGCGAAGACGGTGGTGTCGGTGAGGCCGGCGGTACGGGTACTGATGGAGGCTCCGGCGCGACAGGTGGGCCCGGACAGACGTTTGATGCGGCCGCCAATGGCGATAGCGCTGAGGCAGGCGGCACAGGCGGAACCGGACTAGGCGGTGCAACCGGCGCCACAGGTCTGCCTGGCCAGAATGGCGTGGGCGGCTCCGCGATTGATGGCACGGCAGGCACAACAGGATCGATTCTTTTGGATGCCGGCCCGGGCCTGCCCGGTGAGGCAGGAACCGATGGCGATCCCGGCGTCGCTGGCGGTACCGGCGCATCTGGAGATGCGGGAGGTCCCGGAAGCTCCGCGAACGCAGAGGAATCGTTTAGCCTCGGTGGGGCAAGCTTTGACATAATTCCGGTTGATGGTTTTGACGGCGCCGATGGTACGGACGATGGCCAAGACGGCGGAAACACGGGCGATGGCATTAACGGACGTCCGAATTCGGCCGGTCCAAACGGTACTAGCCAAAATGGAACTCCTGGAAGTAACGGCGATAACCCATTCCCAGGTGAGGATGGCAATCCCGGTCTTCCGGTAGCGGACGGCAATCCCGGTGAAGGCGGCACAGGCGCCGTCGATGGCACCAATGGCACGGACGGCATGACCGGCGGGCCAGGCGGCAACGGCGTCGATGGGCAGGACGGCACGTCCGGAACTGGTGGCGGCAGCGGCTTGGCCGGTGGACGGGCCGGTGACGGTGGCAATGGCGGCGTCGGTGGTTCTGGCGGCACCGGCGGCAACGGCGGCGTGGGCGGTAATGGTGGAAGCGCGCGTGCCACGGCCGATGCCTATGGCGTGCATGTCGTGAACTCTACAGGTATCCATGTAACCGATCTGACCATCGACGAAGTCAGTGCTTCGGCGTTCTCATTTGGCGGAACCGGCGGGCTTGGTCGTGATGGCGGTAGTGGCGGCTCTGGCGGCGCGGCCTATGGCGGTGCTGCCGGCGAGGTAGCCGGTGCAGGTGGCACCGGCGGTTCCGGTGGTTTTGGCGGCAGTGGCGGCAGCGGTGGCTTCGGCGGCGAGGGTGGCACGGGCCAGCAGGCCGGCAATGGCGGAACGGGCGCTGACGGTGGCCGTGGCGGCACCGGCGGCAATGGTGGCCTCGGTGGCACCGGTGGTTCTGGCGGCGCCGGCGGCAATGGTGGCGACGGTGGCAATGGCGCGGCTGGATTGAATGGCGGCCGTGGGGGTACCGGCGGGGCTGGAGGTACCGCGGGCGTCGGAGGGACTGGCGGCGCTGGTGGCAATGGCGGCGCTGGTGGCAATGGCGGTAATGCCGGTGATACGGAATCCACAGTCTCTCTCACAGGAATCGCAGGTGCCTTCTCGCAGGCCGGAGACGGTGGTGAAGGTGGCGATGCCCTGGGTGTTGGCGGCGATGGTGGCCCGGGTGGCAATGGCGGTAACGGTGGTGTCGGCGGTGTTGGTGGCATCGGTGCGCCAGGTCCTGATGGCGGCGATGGCGGTGATGGCGGCAACGGCGCGTCCGGCGGTAATGGCGGTGCCGGCAGCGACGGCGGCGCTGGCGGCCAAGGCGGCGCAGGCCAGACCGGCGGCGCGGCGGGCAACGGCGGTCGCGGTGGCGACGGCGGCCAGGGCGGCAGCGGCGGCGACGGTGGCACGGGCGGCAATGGTGCCGACGGTGGTGTCGGTGGTCGCGGTGGCGCTGGTGGCGTTGGCGGACGCGGCGGTTTCGGCGGTGATGGCGGTGATGGCGGCGATGGCGGCGATGGTGGCCAGGGCGGCAGTGCCGTAGCATCTGCCACGGCCGCGGGCTTTGCCATCGACGGTGGAAGTACCAACGTCACTGTTGATGGCGCAGATATCTCCAACATCTTCGCCTTAACCGAGTCGTTTGCGGGCAGTGGTCGAGACGCTGGCGCTGGCGCAGGTGCTGGCAATGGCGGCGACGCATTCGGTGGCCAAGGTGGTACCGGTGGCGCTGGCGGCCTTGGTGGCTTCGGCGGCACGGGCGGCAATGGCGGCAATGCCGGCGATGCCGGCGCCGGCGGCGACGGCGGTACGGGCGGCAACGGCGGCAACGCTGGCAATGGTGGCACAGGCGGTAACGGCGGCAACGGCGGCAATGGCGGTCTTGGTGGCGCTGCTGGTAACGGCGGCGACGGTGGCACTGGCGGAAACGGCGGTAGCGCCGGCAATGGCGGTACCGGAGGCGTTGGTGGTCAGGGCGCCGACGGTGGTGTCGGTGGCGCGGGTGGCGCCGGAGGCGAAGGCGGATCAGGCGGCAGCGGCGGCGAAGGCGGTGATGCCGATGCGACCGTTGGACCTGGGGTTCCTATAGGCGGTGTAGCTTATGCCGGTGGTCCAGGTGGGACCTTTTCCATCGACGTTTTTGGAACAACCTTCACTGTGGAAGTGGGCCTGTTCCCAGCCAACGGTGGTAACGGTGGCAATGGCGGCAACGCTGGCAATGGCGGAACCGGTGGTAATGGCGGCCGCGGCGGCGTCGGTGGCGTTGGCGGAGCCGGCGGTATCGGCGGCGACGGCGGCACTGGCGGTGATGCTGGCAATGGCGGCAACGGCGGCAATGGTGGCGCTGCCGGCAATGGCGGTGTTGGCGGTGGTGGCGGTGTCGGTGGTGCTGGCGGTTCGGCCGGTGATGGCGGCAACGGCGGCAATGGCGGCGACGCTGGTGTAGCGGGCAATGGTGGCTCGGCTGGTTCCGGTGGTGCTGGTGGAAATGGCGGTGCCGGTAATCAAGGTGGCCAGGGCGGCGCCGGTGGCTTCGCTGGTGACGGCGGCAACGGTGGCTCTGGTGGTGCCGGCGGCACCGGTGGCGATGGCACGGGTGGCAGCATTGCCGCTGGTATCCTCGTAACTGGTGGATCTAGCAGCGTCGCAATTGACAACATCACTGTGACAACCGTCGAATCCTTCTCGGATGTCGGGGCTGGCAACGGTGGCTTTGGTGGCAATGCTGGCTTTGGCGCCAATGGCGGTAACGCCGATGGCGGCTTTGGCGGCGATGGCGGCCTCGGCGGCAATGGCGGCTATGGTGGCGATGGCGGCACGGGCGGTAACGCAGGTGCCGGCGCTTCCGGCGGCGATGGCGGCAACGCAGGTGTTGGCGGCAGCGGCGGCAGTGCGGGTGTTGCTGGCTCTCGTGGCACGGCTGGCACGGGTGGCAACGGCGGTACGGCCGGCAATGCCGGCAATGCCGGCGACGCTGGCAGTGCCGGCGCTACTGCAGGTGTCGGCGGTGTCGGCGGCAACGGCGGCGGAGGCGGTTCCGGGGCCGATGGTGGCACCGGCGGCGCTGCGGGCGCAGGTGGTTCAGGTGGCGCTGGTGGCGCCGGTGGATCAGCAACTGCCCAAGTGATCGAAGGATTTTTAGCGCCTGTAGGAATCGGTGGCGCAATAGCGGTTGCCGGTGACGGCGGCGAGGGCGGCAACGCAGGCAATGGCGGCAATGGCGGCCAGGGCGGCGAAGGCGGTGCCGGTGGCACCGGCGGCCTCGGTGGCGTTGGCGGTGCAGCCGGCAATGTCGGCGCTGGTGGCGACGGCGGTAACGCCGGGTCCGGCGGCAATGGCGGCGCCGGTGGTGCAGCCGGCGGTGCTGGTGCGGCTGCGGCCGGTGGCGTTGGCGGCGACGCGGGCAACGGCGGCGACGGTGGCAACGGTGGCGCTGGTACGTCAGCCGGTTCGGCTGGCAGCGGCGGCGCTGGCGCGGGCGGTGGCCAGGGCGGCGAGGGCGGCCAGGCTGGTGCCGGTGGTGCAGCTGGTGAAGGCGGCAATGGCGGCAGCGCAGGCTCGGCTGGTGTCGGCGGCGCTGGCGGCGTCGCCACGGCCGACGCAATTGCAGGCGGTGTGGTTGCCTTGACAGGCACCAGCGACGTCACGGTCTCCAACAGCTTCTTCGATGATGTCAGCGCGGGTGCCACGGCAAGTAGTGGCCAAGGCGGCGGCGGCGGTCTCGGCGCAACCGGCGGCTTTGGCGGCGATGCCGAAGGTGGTTTGGCCGGCACGGCCGGCCTTGGCGGCATCGGCGGTTCTGGTGGTACCGGTGGTGATGGTGGCGCAGGTGCACTCGGCGGCGCGGCCGGCGAGGGCGGTTCGTTCGGCGCTGGCGGTGCTTCCGGTATGGGCGTCAACAACCAAATACGAGTCTCACTAAGAGGCGCGCCTGGTTCTGAAGGTGCTCCCGGTGTGACCGGCGATACGGGAGCCACGGGAACTGACACGGCAGGCATCACCGGCCAGTCCGCTTCCGGCACGGAAGGCGCGTCTGGCATGGATGGAGACACCGGCCAACCAGGCGCGGCTGGTGGCACAGGCTCACCTGCCACTCCAGCCACAGGCGGATCGGCTTCCGGAGACACGGCGAGCAACGAGTTTGCCTTTGCTGGGGCCAGCGGTGGTGCAGGTGCCACGGGTGCGGGCGGTGGAACAGCGGGTGCGGGTGGTAACGCCGGTGCTGGCGGTTCCGGTGGTGACGCAACCGCAATCTACGACATCGAGGAAGACGGTGGCGACGAACCCGGCGGCGGCGATGATGTCGTGATCCTTGCCGAACCGTTTGATCTGCTCGGTGCCTCGACAGCGGTTGGCGGCGACGGTGGATCTGGTGGTGACGGTGGCGCCGGTGGTGCGACCGGTGCCGGTGGTGAAGGCGGCACCGGTGCCCGAGGAGGCTTGCCAGGCCAAGGCGGCTTTGGAGGCGGCGGCGCGTCTGCCGGTGACACAGGTGCTACCGGAGCGACCGGTACGCCGGGTGCTGCTGGCGCGGGCGTAGTCTTCGTGCAGCAGATCATCTCGACCGACGGTGGCGCAAGCGGCAGCAGCGGCAGCGACGGTAATCCGGGTGCGACCAGCGGTAACGACAGTGCCGGTGGCAACGGCGGCAATGCTGGACCTGGAGGCGATGGCGGCGTAGGCGGTAATGGTGCCAATGGCGGAGCTGGCGGCGTTGCCGGCGACGGCGGTACCGGATCTACCGGCGGAAATGGTGGCGCATCACCGGACGCAACTGCATCAGCGTTTGCAGCGGGTGTGTTCGATCAAAGCGGCGCAGCGGTCGCTGACGGAGGTGGCAATGGTGCGGACCTGCCGTTCTTTGTAGACGCCGATGCCAATGCTGAGCTTGGTGGACTTGGCGGTGCTGGGGCGCTTGGTGGAACTGGTGGCTCTGCCTTTGGCGGGCTCGGTTCCGTAGGTGCGACAGGTGGCGCTGGTGGTTTGGCCGGCACCATCGGCTTCGGTGGCCTTGGAACGCCAAACGGGCTCGACGGTACGCCCGCTCCCAACGGCGTGCCCACTGGCGACGGCGGAAACGGCGCCGATGGTGGGAACGGTCCGCTCAGCAACGACGGTGGCGATGGAGCCAACGGCGGTGATGGAGCAGACGGGACCGAAATCCCAGTTGCACTGGAGGGCCTGTTCGTAACGCCGTAAGCGATCAGGTTTGTAACAAAAAGAAAGGGCCCGTCATCCGGCGGGCCCTTTCACTGTTTGCTCAGCCTCTCAAGGGTTTTATTGGCTGTATCCCCGATACTTAAAGTGCTTTAGCGCTTAGTCTTTTTCTTTGGATCGGCATTGGTTGCGTCGATGAGCGCAGCCCCAAGTTCTTTGGCAGCCTCACGATCAAGCATGTAGCCCGTCCAGCCATAGCCCTCATGCCGAAGGACCATGAGAACATTTCCTTTCGGCCCGGAATGGGCCGCAGGGACCTCCCACTTTGGCGATCGTTGGATCTCTAGATCGAGATCATCGCTGAGTTCGTCTGCCACCGGCTCGATGAGGTTGGTGCGAAATCGTGCTAAATCGCGGATCTCCTGTTCGAGAAAGGCACCATCAAAGATCATATGGGCAAGGGGTTCGCCGTCGGCGCACATCTGCAATAGCCCGCGCTTTCTATCAACCGAAAATGCCTTCTCAAGTGTCATCCGGGCCAAGTCGCGACTCCTTCATTCGGGTTGGCTATCCGATCCTACACAATCTGCCGATTCTCGAAAGGGTTCCCGGGTGAAGGACCAGCTTCAAGAGGTCAGTCTTTCCGGAATAGATCCGCGCCTGCCATGAGATCCTGGCGAATGTGTTGCAGATCCAGCTGTTCCTTGTCTCGTTTCCTGAAGGCGGCGATCGCGCGTTCTCGGTTTTCCTTGTCAAGGCCCAGCGAGGCGAGCGCTTCGTCCGCGAACTTGACTGCTGATTCCAATGTCTCGCGAACATGGTAGGTCACGTCCGTGTCCATTAGTCGCAAACTATCCACCCGATCGTAGGAGCGAACGAACAGCTCGGCTTGCGGAAACTCTTGGTGGATTTGCTCCACCGCGGCAAAGCGCGCCTCGGCGTCGTCGATGCACAGCGCGATCAGGTCCGCTTTGTCGGCGCCGGCTGCTCTTAGAACGTCTGCCCTGGCGACGTCGCCGTAATAGACCCGATAGCCGAATTTGCGCGCGGTCTCGATCCGGCGCGCATCCTTGTCGATGGCGGTGAATCCGATCTTCTCGGCCGTCAGGACGCGGCATAGGATCTGCCCGAACCGCCCATAGCCGACCACAATGACGCGCGGGTCGGCATCATCGAAGTTGAGCTCCGGTTCCGCTTCATCGGCCGACCGTTCGGCAAAAATCCTGTCGACAAGATCGACGAGGAATGGCGTTGCGGCCATCGACAGGGTCACCGTGGCGATCAAGACCGCCGAGGAGGTGGGGTCGAGCAACTGTCCGCTTGTCGCGGCGCCGAACAGTACGAAGGCGAATTCGCCGCCCCCGGCCAGTAGGGCACCAACCTTGGCGCCAGACTTGGTGTCGAGCCCGAAGAGCAGCCGGCCGATGGCCAAGATGATCATTGCCTTGACGACCATGAAACAGGGCAGCAACAGCAGCACGACCCACCAATAGCTGGCCAGCACCGGCAGATTCACCGACATGCCGACGGCCACGAAAAACAAGCCAAGCAGAATCTGGCGATAGGGATTGATGTCGGCTTCGAGTTGGTGGCGGTAGCTGGACTCGGCCAGCATCACGCCGGCCAAAAAGGCCCCCATTGCCATGGACATGCCGACCAGACTCATCATCAGGGCGGCGCCCAGCACGATCAGGAGGGCCGTGGCTGCGAAAACATCGCGCGCCTCGAGCTTTGCAAGCAATCGGAAAAGGGGATTAAGCGCGAAGCGGCCGATCAGAATGAGGCCCGCCACGGCAGCGACGACTGCGAGCGCCGACAACCAGAACGGCCTGCCCTGTTCCACCGTGCTGGCCGTGACCGGGGACAGAAAGGCGACGAGCGCGAGCAGCGGCACGATGGCGAGGTCCTGCATCAGCAGGATGGAAAACGCCTTGCGACCACCGAGCGTGTTGCGCTCGCCGCGCTCCTCAAGGACAGGGATGACAAACGCCGTCGACGATAGCGCCAATCCAAGCCCAATAACGATCGCCGAACTCGGCGGCAGCCCGAGAATCCAAGCGCCCGCCCCAATCACCAGGCCAACTGCGACGATTTCCAGCAATCCAAGCCCGAATATGTCCTTTCGCATCGCCCAGATCGTGCGCGGCTTTAACTCCAGCCCGATCAGAAACAGCAACATCACAACGCCGAGTTCGGAGTAGTGGAGGACTTCTTCCGGATGGGCGACCACACCCAGCACGTAGGGTCCAATCAGAACGCCGGCTAAGAGGTATCCGATGATGGAGCCGAGCCTTAGGACGCGGGCGAGCGGCACGGCCGCCACGGCGGCGACAAGGATAATGACCGCGCCGGTTAGCGGATCGGTGCCTACGTCCATGCTGGAACTCCTATCCTTGTCGCGGCGGCCATCTGAGCACGTGCCAAACTATCAAAGCGTGACCTGTTGCCAAGACCGCGGAAGAAGGCGGCATGGAACTGGGCCTCGATCAAACGCGCTTATGGCTCAATAAATAAAGGGCGATGCCATCGCACCGCCCTTTCGTCGATCTAGACAGTCCTGGAGTGAGGGGACTCTCCAGGACTGTCGACTCGGTAGTCGCTCGCTACCGGAGAAACCGCGCCTTCATCCGGCTCGCGAACTCCCGCAATGTCTTTGCACGTTCGCGGGCCACCAGACGCTCAGCTTCAGCCTCGGTGAAGAATGTGTTTTGTCTATCCATATCAATTCCTTTCTGGGCCCTCGTGGGACCCGTCCATGGAATTAGATCTTGGTATGGACTGGACCGTCTAAACGCGTTGCCTTGCGGGATCAGCCATGCGGTTTTGTAGGAGCTGTGCGCCGCGTGGTGTTCGTTGGGGGCAGCCCTATCAAAGAGGCGATACTTCCCAAGTCTCGTTGATAGGCGTGCCGGCCGCTCGGATGACCTTGGCGATCGGGCAGAACTTGCCGAGATCTTCTTTGATCTTTTCCATCTGCTCTGGCGTCGCGTCCGTTCTCACCGAGATCGTCATGTTGACCTCAGGGAATGGCACTGCGATTTCCTCCTGAAGCATCGCGCCCTGCCGGTCGAACAGCGCCTTAAGACTAACATCGAGGCCCTCCAGCCGAACGCCCATTCCCTCGGCGATGCGGCTCGTGATGACATTAGTGCAGCCGATCAGCGAGGCCATCAATGTTTCGGTCGGTGTCAGGCCCAGATTGGTGCCGTGCCGCTCTGGCGGCTCGTCGATGATGCTGGACAAGTCTCGCGAACTGACATCGGTGCGGGCGTGGCTCTTCGCCTCCCCCTTCATGCGCATCGTCGTGACGGTTTTCGGCTTAATCTTCATGCTTCAAGTTCCTTGGGGTGAACGCCGGAATGCGCCCGGACGCGGGCCGGCGTGTGGATCGTCTTGTAAGTTATCAAATGATAGATAAGATGAAAACGCTGCTCCTGCGGCCAAGAAACAAAGGCGCGTGATCACGCCAGCGCTCGCCTGAAGCCCTTTAGGAGGCAAACGCCGATGAAGGCCCCAGACTTTGCCTATGTCAGGGCTGAGAGCCTCGATCAGGTCTTCGATCTGCTCGCCGAACATGGTGACGACGCGCGGCTGCTGGCCGGCGGCCAAAGCCTGATGGCGACCCTCAATCTACGCTTGTCCTCGCCGACACTCCTGATTGACCTCAATAAGGTACCCGGCCTGTCGGGCATCACCGAGACGAAAACCGCTGTGCGCATCGGGGCGATGACGCGGCACTTCGAAGTAGAGACGTCACCCATCGTCGCTCGCCATTTACCGTTGATTGCAGCCGCAATGCCCCATGTCGCGCATGCCGCGATCAGAAATCGAGGAACGCTTGGCGGCAGTATCGCGCTGGCAGACCCAGCCGCTGAGATGCCGGCCTGTGTCCTGGCGTTGGATGCGATGATTGAGGCCACCGGGCCAGCCGGTAAGCGCCGCATCCGGTCAGACGACTTCTTCCTCGGCATGTTCGAAACCGCGTTGGACCCGAACGAAGTGCTGACCGCTGTAGAGTTCCAAAAGTCCCAAAACGGCTGGTACTGGGGCTTTGAGGAGCTCGCGCGCCGACATGGCGATTATGCAATGGTCGGCTTAGCAGCGATGATTAAGGGCGAGGAGATCTGCGAAAAGGCGCGGCTGGTGTTTTTCGGGGTCGAGGACCGGCCGGTTCTGGCGCGCGCAGCCGCCGACGCGTTGGATGGACGCCGCATTGACGCCGAAGCGATCGGGGCGGTCAAGACGGCGCTTGCCAGCGATTTAGACCTGCATGGTGACCTACAGGCAGATCCGGCCACCAAACGCCATCTAGCGAACGTTCTGGCCGAGCGTGTGTTGAGCGCGCTTGTGGCGGTCTAAGCTATGGAAAAACATGTCCCCATAAGCCTGACTGTCAATGGCGAACCGGTCGAGGAACGGGTGCCCGCCCGATTGAACCTCGTCGATTTTCTACGCCAGAATCTCAGCTTCACGGGCAGTCATGTTGGCTGCGAGCACGGCGTCTGCGGTGCTTGCACTGTGCGCGTCAATGGCCAAATCGTGCGCGGATGCTTGATGTTGGCCACTCAAGCCGATGGTACGAAAGTCGAGACGATCGAAGGAGTGGCCGCAAGCGGTGAAATTGCCGATCTGCAGCGCGCATTCATCGACCATGCGGCGCTTCAGTGCGGCTTTTGCAGCCCGGCGATGCTGCTCACGGCGGCCGAGTTGGTTGCCAATCGTCCGGATGCGGACCGAGACGAAATCAGAGCCTACATTTCCGGAAACTACTGTCGGTGTACTGGCTATCAAGCGATTGTCGATGCCATCGAAGCGGTGCTTGTCGCTCGCCGTAAGGATGGGTTGTCGTGACGGATAACGCGCGCCCGCTTTCGGTTTTCGATCGGCCTAATTCGTATGTGGGAAAATCGGTCCCAAGGCCGAATGCCGATAGGCTCGTCGCTGGTCGCGGCCGCTTCGTTGACGACATCGTCTTGCCGCGTATGCTGCATGCGGCCTTTGTGCGTTCGCCGCACGCGCATGCAAAAATCACGTCAATCGATAACTCGGCTGCCAAAGAGGCGCCTGGTGTCGTAGCAGTTTATACAGCCAGTGATTTGCTCGCGCAGTGTGAGCCGTGGACAGGTACACTGCAACATCTCGCCGGGATGCAGTCGCCCCCGCAATCCCCACTAGCGCTCGATGTGGCCCGTTGGCAAGGTGAGCCAATTGTCCTGATTGTCGCGAGTAGCAGGGCGACCGCCGAGGATGCCGCTGAGTTAGTCCTGATAGATTATGAAGAACTGCCGATTGTTGCCGACAGTGAGACCGCGCTTGATCCTTCGACCCCGCTGATCCACGAGGATCTCGAATCCAATCTAGTTTGGAAACGGACAGTTGATGCCGGCGATGTCGATGCGGCCTTTTCCGATCCTGACGCAAGGGTGGTTGAAGAGACGTTTGTGTTCGGCCGCCACACGGGCGTAACGCTGGAGCCTCGGTCAACCGTTGCCGATTACGATCCTGCGTCGGACCAGTTGACCGTCTACTACTCCGGCCAGGCGCCCCACATGGTCCAGGCCATCCTTGCTCGTCATGTCGGAGTGCCGGAGTCAAACATCAGGGTGATATCCCAAGATGTGGGCGGTTCGTTTGGCATAAAGATTCATACCTATGGCGACGACATGGCCGCGATCGTTGCCGCCAAAGCGCTCGGCCGCCCGGTCAAGTACATTGCCGATCGACTGGAGAGTTTCGTCACCGACATCCACGCCAGAGACCACCGGGTCAACGCGCGCATGGCTGTCACCGCAGACGGCAAGATCACCGCGCTCGCCTTTGAGGATCGAACGGGTGTGGGTCCGTTCAGCGCCTACCCACGTACCTCGGCTATCGAAGCCAACCAGGTGTTGAACCTGACCGGCGGCCCCTATCGGATCGAAAACTACCGGGCCCTTGGCGAGGTCGTGTTTCAAAACAAGAACATGATGTCGCAATACCGCGCCGTCGGCCATCCGATCGCCTGTGCGGTCGCCGAGGGGTTGGTCGAACAGGCGGCCGAGGCGATCGGCATGGACAGTGTCGAGCTGCGCCGCCGTAACATCGTGCCCGACGACGGCTATCCCTGTTCCTCGGCTGCTGGCGTCAAGTTCAATGAGCTTTCCCATCAGGCGGCGCTCGAAAAGTTGATCGGGCTCATGGATCTCGACAGGTTGCGCGGCGAGCAGGCCGAGCTACGCGCCAGGGGCGTCTATCGCGGCATCGGCATCGCTCAGTTCATCGAACTGACCAATCCCAGCCCAATGTTCTACGGCATTGGCGGCGCCCCGATCGCGGCCCAGGATGGGGCCACCGTCCGCCTCGATCCGTCAGGCGCCATCCATGTCGCGACCAGCGTGACGGAGCAGGGGCAGGGTACCGACACCGTCATGGCCCAAGTTGCTGCGTCGGCTTTTGGCGTTTTGCTGGACCAGGTGAAGGTGACCACCGGTGATACGGGCGCAGTGCCTTATGGCGGCGGTACGTGGGGGTCGCGCGGTGCTGGTATCGGCGGTGAAGCTGTGTATCGCGCTGCTCGTGCGCTGCGCGACAACGTTCTGGAAATCGCAGCTTCCATTCTACAGGCGAAGCCGTCGGAGTTGGAGATTGCAGATGGCCAGGTGGTCGATGCCGAAGGTGGATCCCGGGGCATCGCGCTCCATGAACTTGCCAAGATGGTCTACTACCGCGGCACCGAACTGCCAAACGAGTTGGAGCCCGAACTGGTGGCCACACGACACTTTCGGGTCACTGACTATCCCTTCGTCTTCACCAATGGATGCCAAGCCTCGTATCTTGAGGTCGACGTTGATACCGGCTTTGTTCGTCTACTGAACCACTGGGTGGTGGAAGATTGCGGTCGCGTTATCAATCCGCAGCTTGTAGATGAGCAGATCAGAGGCGGGGTTGTGCAAGGCATCGGCGGTGCCTTGTTCGAGGAATGCCTCTACTCCGCCGATGGCCAGATGTTGAACGCCAATATGGCCGATTATCTGGTGCCGATGGCTGCTGAGATGCCGGACATCACCGTCGCCCATGTCGAGACGCCGACATCGACGTCTGAGCTGGGTGCTAAAGGGGCCGGTGAAGCAGGAACAGCCGGGGCGCCAGCCGCGATCATGAACGCTGTTAACGATGCCCTGAAGCCGTTCGGTACATCGCTTGCGACATTCCCGATGACACCGCAGCGTATCCTGCGAGCGCTGAGGCGGGTTTAGCCCCGCTCTTCCAAGTTGCCGTCGGCGCCGACCTGCAAACCCGTTTCTTCGGCTTGTTGCAGGATTTTGGGGGCCCAGGCGACTTGGCCGCCATCGTCGCTGTTCGGTAGCGAGCCAATGATGGCCATTAGATAGGCGAAACTGTCGCCGGCGTTGCGAAAGCCCCGCATGACATGCGTCGGTACGGAGATGCAGTCGAACGCCTCCAACGTCACTTCGTGTTCGCCATCGTCGCCCCAGTAAACAGTCCAACGCCCGCTTAGTGGGATGAAGACTTCGACCGTTTCATGGGCGTGGAGGGCTGCCCCCTTGCCCGGCTCCGCGCCTACATAGGTGATGTTGAAACCGGATACGTCGGCAATGGCGGGGGCCAAATCCGGGTCCTCGGTTACGCCCCTACCGATGACGTTAATGATGTCACGCTCATACTCTGGAATCCGCGTGTCGACAAAGGCCTGCTTGCTGGGTTTCAACTTGCCAAAGCGGGCGATCCGGGCCGCCATTTCCTCAGGGGAGACATCAATCAGCTTCATTTTTTGGTCCTTCCGTTCCGGCGCCGCCGGTCGCTCTAGGCGCTGGGGCCATGACTGTCGGTAAAGGCTACGCGAATGGCAGTATTGGTAAGCGCACTGATGGTTTCTGGGCGCAGATAAATTAGCGTTAGGTTGGACCGCTTGACCCCAAGCTGGCTAAGCTTAGCACGGCAACCATGCCAAGGCGGCGCGTCTGGGTCGGCTGACGCGACGCGGACGGCGTAGAATCCCTCCGCCGGCGCGATGAGGTCTCCGAGTGCTAGCACCAAGGTTCCATCTCCTGGCGCCACGCAGTGGCCCTCAACCTCCCACCAGCGGCCGAGTAGGGCTGCGGCATCGCGCACTTTACCCTCGCTGATCAGTGTGCGGACCAAGGTTGAACCGGCGGTGGTGCCACGAATGGCGATCGGAGGCAGGCCCGTGACGTCAAAGCCATGCCGGGCGCCAGCCTCTTGCAGGGTTTCCAGTGATCCTCCACGCTTGGCGCCAAAGCGGAAGTCGGCGCCGACCACCACCCGCTTACAAGCCAAACCGTCGACCAGAACATTCTTGATAAAATCGGCCGCACTCTGATTGATCAGCCGGATGTCGAAGGGCAGGGCGACCAGCGCGTCGACCCCCAAAGCAGCCATACGGCGGGCCCTGCCCATGGCGGTGTCGATCCGAAAGGGTGGCGCATCGGGCTTGAACACTCTGGTCGGGTGCGGCTCGAAGGTAATGACCACCAGCGGAACGTCGTGCTCCTGGGCTTGCTGCGCGGCTTCGGCGATCAAGGCCTGGTGGCCGCGATGCACACCGTCGAATTTGCCGATGACCACAACGCCACCCTTGTATCTGGGGTCGAGTTCGCTCGGGTTGTTGGCCTGGGCCATTCCGACAGTGCTGAACCGGCTTGAACGCCAGCCAGGCGGAAACCGATAGGCATCGGCCATGGGGACAAAGGAATCAGTCCAGCCCAGCGCAAGCAAGGAAGGGTCCATAGGGGTTTCGTTGCCGGCGATGTTGGGCTCGTCCTGACGCCAGTCCGTGAATCCGGCAAACATTTCTTCGTTGCTATAGGTCGCCGGTTCGTCGTTAGGACCCGCTTGGTCTGGGCCAGGAACGACAGTACGCATCCAGGGCATCGCAATCGTTGGCCCAGGAGGGGGCCACCTTGCTTAGTTATCGCCTGATAAACACTAACGCTGCGCCGGGCGGCAGGTCAATTCGCTGGATTCTGGCTAAGCGTTCGCTCGGTTACCGCCGCCGCGCCGCAGAGCATGACATCGACATTCGTTTCAATCACCTCCGTCAACGGTGTCTTGATGTCGATGCCGTAAACGTACCGACGGATGCCGTAATAGAAGATGCCGCTTTGGGCATTCCATGCAACTTCTAGCTCCATGGGATCAATCGGCCGCTCGTTTGGCCCCGGCAGCCCGCGTTCGGCTCGCATCTCCGCGATGGTAGGGGTCAATAGGTGCTTTTCCACATGCGCGATGTATTGCTCATTGATGGCCTCACCATGCAGCCCGGAAAACATGTAGATGCGCATCCAATCGCTGGAGAAGATCGTCTCGAAATAGACTGTGTAAAACCGGACCAAACGGTCGCGTAGATTGATACTTCGGTCGGTAATCATGCCCGGCCAGGCAGGGTCCCAGCGGCTTAGATAGACCTCTTCATAGACTCGCTGGATAAGATCGGCCTTGGTGGGAAAATAGCGGTACAGCAGCGGTTGCGTTACGCCAAGCCGTTTGGCCAATTCGCGCGTTTGGCCGCTGAAACCGCGCTCTGCGAAAAACGAGATCGCCTCGTTGAGGATTTGGCGCTCGCGCTCAGCACGCCTGAGCCTGCCTCGTCGTTGAGCCGCCGCTTCCATTGCGAGTGTTCAGGCCTCAATCCAGTCGTCGCCGACTTTCAGCCGATGATCGACCGTGTTTGTACGCGCCAGGGTTTGCTCGATGAAGCAACCTTTCTTCGCGGCTGCTATCAGCTTTAGCTGATCGTCTACCGAGACTTCCGTATCCAACTCGATATCCAGGGAGAAGCCGACCGGCGCCGTCACGTAAGGATCGCGGCCGACCTGCTCGCCTTCCCAATGAAGGCGTGCGGCCACCTTGACCCCGTCGATCGGAATGCGGAGCCGTTTCGCGAAGGCCCGTAGCTGGGTCATGATGCAACCTGCCAGCCCGGCGGTGAAATATGCCAGCGGTGGTGGCGCGGAGCTGTCACCGCCATGAAACGGGCCCTCGTCGGTGGCCATCTCGAAGCTTTCGACGAAGGGTTCGACCATTCGCACCGTAATGTCGTTGCGCATCTTCCCAGTCGAGTGGGCTTGGCAGTCGAAGACGACATCGAACCGCTTGGTCTCTACCGAACTGTCTGGCACGCTGAGTCCTTTCAATTGGCCTAGTCAACCAGGGCGCAGTAGCGGCCCTTGTGGAATACGAGAGGCTTGCGGTTCCAATGGTGATAGCGCTCGACCCGGCCGATCATCACCACATGGTCGCCGCCATAGTAATTGTATTCGTTCCGGCACTCGAACCGAGCGGCGACGCCGTCCAGCAAGGGTACTGATCCGAGACCGTCCTCACACTCGACATCGGCAAACTTGTCCTCCGCCGGGCGGGCGAATTGATTCGACAGGTGGGTTTGCTCCGCCGACAGCACATGGACAGCAAAATAATTGTTCTCGCGAAATGCCGACAGGCTGGGCGCAAACATGGAGATGCTCCACACGATCAGCGGCGGGTCTAGCGAGACCGAATTGAAGGAGTTGGCCGTCATCCCGGCTGCCGCACCGTCTGCGCCGCGGGTCGTGATCACCGTGACGCCGGTTACGAAGTTCCCTAACGCGTCGCGAAAGTCATGCGGATCAATCGTCGGCCGATCCATCGTCAGCGGGGGGGCCGGCTTGGCATCGGTGGCCATGGGATCCTCCTCGTCCTTTTGGGGGCGGCGGTCGCTAGAGGGTCGGGTTGTCCGGCGAGTGGCCCATTGCCACCCGTCCGTAGGCGGTGCCGGCCATATCCATGTTGAAGGCGATATGGGCATTGACCGCATGCACATCCCTGAATGCGCGCTGCACCGGGTTGCGGTTATAGAGCCCGCCGGCACCGCTGATGCCTGCGATTAGATCGACAGCCTTGGTGCACAAACCGACCGAATAAGCGCCGTCGCGCCGATAGGCGACCTTGCGCTCGATATCAGGAACCTCGCCCTGGGCGATCAGCGACGTAGCCTCATCGGGACAATTCAGCATCATTAGGCGGGCCGCTTGGGCTGCCGCGCTGGCCTCGGCCACCTTGATCTG